>NZ_JBOGBT010000094.1:0-171552 GCF_051656365.1 Silvania sp.
GGCCACGAAACTCTCTTCGAATCGATTAGTTTTCCGCCAGAAACCAAACAATCCGTCAATGAAACCCTCATAACCCCCGTATTGTATTGATAAGCATTATCACTTGAAATATCGTCCCCAGGTGTCTCCTGGATAGCGGATATCATGCAGCACTCTCATCAGGAACGGTTGGGGATACCACGATTTGTTGTAGTGAATAAGGGTATCCAATGAATTCCAGTCTTACCGCCGGCCATCGCTCTGGCGAATCCACCGTGGCACTACATTACCGTAAGGTTCTCGTCAGGCGCGTTACCCTGGCAACGGTGCTTTTCGTTCTGATTATTTGTTCGCTGATCCTCGACTTCACCCTTGGCCCGTCCGGTATCTCCGTTTCCACGCTCTGGCACACCTTAGTGAATGCAACAGCAGCAGATGCGGGCACACGAGTGATCGTCTGGGATCTGCGCCTGCCCTTCGCCTTGATGGCTGTCGCCGTCGGCATGGCGCTGGGGCTCGCCGGAGCAGAGATGCAGACCATCCTCAACAACCCTCTCGCCAGCCCGTTTACGCTGGGCGTCTCCTCCGCCGCCTCCTTTGGTGCAGCGCTGGCGATTGTGCTTGGCTTAGGGATCCCCGGTATTGCCGATAAGTGGTTCATTCCCGCAAATGCCTTTGTCTTTGCGCTACTGGCCTGTTTTATCCTCGATGGCATCAGCCGCTGGACACGCGTTGCGACCTCGGGCGTGGTGTTATTTGGCATCGCGCTGGTGTTTACCTTTAACGCGCTGATTTCCATTCTGCAATTTGTCGCCAGCGAAGATACCCTTCAGGGGCTGGTCTTCTGGACGATGGGGAGCCTGGCCAGAGCCTCCTGGGACAAGCTCGCCATCCTCGGCGTAGCGCTGCTGATTATCGTGCCTCTGTCGCTCAAAAATGCCTGGAAGCTGACAGCGTTGCGCCTCGGTGAAGATCGCGCCGTCAGTTTTGGCATTAACGTGAAGAAGCTGCGCCTTACCGCCCTGCTTCGCATCAGCATCATCTCTGCGCTAACGGTGGCCTTTGTCGGGCCGGTCGGCTTTATCGGTCTGGTTGCACCGCATATCTCACGCATGATGTTTGGCGAGGATCATCGCTTTTATCTGCCGGGCAGTATGCTGATTGGGGCGCTGGTGCTCTCTCTGGCGTCGGTACTTTCCAAAAATATTGTGCCTGGCGTCATCATTCCGGTCGGTATTGTGACCTCGCTGGTTGGCGTGCCGTTCTTCCTCAGCATCATCATTCGCAACCGGGGGAACGTATGACCGACGGCCTGCGCATCCACGATCTGCATACGGGCTACCGTAAGAAAAAAATCATGAGTGGGCTGACGACCCCCTTACTGCCTCGCGGACAGATCACCGCCCTGCTAGGGCCGAACGGCTCGGGCAAATCCACGTTACTGCGCGCACTAGCGGATCTGAACCCCGCTCAAGGGGAATTGCTGCTCAATGGCGAAGATCTGATGACCTTGCCTTCAGCAACCCGCGCGCAAAAGGTGGTTTATCTGCCGCAGTCCCTGCCGCAAGGCGTACACCTCCACGCGCTGGAATCGGTGATTGTCGCCCGACGCGCCAGCGGCAGTTTGCACAGTCATAACGTCGAGCAGGAGGCGTATGCCATTCTCGACAAACTGGGCGTCGCCCATCTGGCGATGAGCTTTCTCGATCAGCTTTCCGGCGGACAAAAGCAGCTGATTGGCCTGGCGCAATCGCTGATCCGCGAGCCGGATCTGCTGCTGCTGGACGAGCCCTTAAGCGCCCTCGACCTTAACTATCAGTTCCACGTTATGGATATCGTGGCCCGTGAAACGCGGCTGCGAAACATCGTTACCGTCGTGGTGATCCACGATATCAACATCGCGCTGCGCCATGCCCGGTATGCCCTGATGCTTAAAGGCGGCGAGCTGATAGCCAGCGGGTTACCGGGCGAGGTGGTCTCCCCCGCCAGCCTGGCGACGGTGTATGGCGTGGACGGCAGGGTTGAATACTGTTCCCGTGGCTTACCGCATGTGGTGGTCGACGGGGTCATACCATAAGAAAAAAGACCGGGAAATCATGACGCTGAAAAAAATCATCGCGGCCGCGGGCGGCCTGGCACTGTTACTTTCACCTTTTATCGCGCAGGCGCAGGGCTGGCCGGTGACCGTCAAGGATCTTGATAACCGCACGGTCACGATTGAACGCGAGCCGCAGCGCATCATCCTGCAGGATGGTCGCGACATTTTCGCTCTGGCGTTGCTGGCGCGCGACAACCCGTTCGCCAAAGTGGTGGCGTGGAACAACCTGCCGAAAAAGCAGGATACCGAAACCTGGAACGTGCTGAAGCGTAAATGGCCCGAAGCAGAAACCCTCCTCGACATGAAGTTTTCCGACCAGGGCAACGTGGATCTGGAAACGGTGATCTCCCGCCAGCCCGACCTGATGATTGCTCAGCTCCGCGCCAAACCCTCGCTGGTGCAGACTGGCGTGCTGACAAAGCTCGAAGCACTGCATATCCCGGTGGTATTTGTTGACTACGAACTTCACCCGGTCGAGAACACCCTGCCGAGCATTGCCCTGCTGGGTAAGGTGATGGGTCAGCGCGAACGCGCGCAGGCCTATATCAATTTCTATCAGCAACGCCTGGATACGATCCACCAGCGCCTGGCGACCACCAGCAAAAAACCACTGGTCTTTATCGAACCGATAGCCGGTGTCGGCGGGCTGGATAATGGCTGCTGTTTCACCCATGCACGTAACGGCTGGGGCGGGCTGGTAGAAGCCGCAGGTGGCACGAACATCGGCTCACAGCTACTGCCTGGGGCAACCGGGAATGTGTCGGTTGAGAAGATCATCTCCCTGAATCCGGATTACTACCTGATGACCGGGTCTAAACGTCCGGGCAAAGGCACGGCGATTATCCCGTTTGGCTATAACGTCCCGGCAAACGATGTCACCGCCGCGTTCAATGCCCTGCTTTCACGTCACGGCGTGGCCAGCATTCCGGCGGTAGCACAAGGTCACACGGGAGCGCTCTATCACCACTTCTATAACAACCCGTACAACATCGTCGCCATTGAGGCGTTGAGCAAAATCTTCTACCCAACGCTGTTTAACGATGTCGATCCGCTGGCGGATTACCACGCGATTATTACCCATTTTACCCACATCCCGGATGACAACATCATCCTGAGCTATACCCCTTCTTCCCACTGATCGACAGACGCCATCTTCGGATGGCGTTTTCTTCAATCTCACACTTAACCAGCGAGGATCGGGGCTTCGACCGGTTTTTGACGCAACCAGAATCCGAGCACCAGCCCCATCAGCGACAGGGCCAGCACGTACCAGGCCGGCGCCATCGGCGACACCCCCATCAGCAGCGTGACCACAATCGGCGTTAATCCACCAAAGATGGCGTAAGAGACGTTGTAAGAGAAGGAGATACCGGTAAAACGCACTTCTGGCGGGAAGGCCCGCACCATCACGTAAGGCACCGCCCCCACCACACCCACGCACAACCCAACCGTGCCGTATAGCAGGAAGAGCTGCTCGGGATGGCTGCCCGCAAGGTGGTAAAACGCCCAGCTTGATCCCGCCAGCAGCAGGCTACCGATGATAAACGTCAGGCTCGAACCGATACGATCGACCGCCAGGCCGGCAATCAGACAGCCAAAGCACAGCATGATGGTGGCTATGCTGTTCGCCTGCAGCGTGACCGCCGGGGCAAAGCCATACTGCTTTTGCAGCCAGACCGGCGACATCAAAATCACCACAACGATACCCGCCGAGAGCAGCCAGGTCAGCAGCATCGACACCACTACCGCTTTTTTATGACGCACAACCACCGCTTTAACCGGCAGCTCCTGCGCCAGCGCCTTACGCTGCTGCATCTCGAGGAATACCGGAGTTTCCTGCAGCCAGCGGCGCAGATACATGGCGACCAGGCCAAACGCACCGCCCAGCAGGAACGGAATACGCCAGCCCCAGTCAAGCACCGCCTGCGGCGTCATGCTGGTATTGATAAGCGTCGCCACCACTGAACCTAGTAAAATGCCAACGGTCAGCCCGGCGGTCAGCGTGCCGCAGGCAATGCCGATTCGGCGCGCAGGGACATGTTCCGCGACAAAAACCCAGGCACCCGGCACTTCACCGCCAATCGCTGCCCCCTGCAGGATACGCATCAGCAGCAGCAGAACCGGCGCAATAATCCCCATTGAGGCATAGGTTGGCAGCAGGCCGATGGCCAGCGTGGGCACGGCCATCAGCAGGATACTGAGGGTGAACATCTTTTTGCGGCCTACCAGATCGCCAAAGTGGGCCATCACGATACCGCCCAGCGGGCGCGCCAGATATCCGGCAGCGAAGATGCCAAAGGTCTGCACCTGACGCAGCCATTCGGGAATATCCGCCGGGAAGAACAACGCCCCGACGACGGCGGCGAAAAAGACGAAGATGATGAAGTCATAAAACTCCAGCGCACCACCAAGGGCGGCAAGCGTAAGCGTTTTATAATCCTGACGATTGAGAGGCCGGGTGTTATGTGACATAGCGGACCATTTGACCTGTATTGTTGATTTATATTTACAGCGATCGTAAAGAAAAAATTACTATACCGTAAATCAATCGGCACGCTACAGGCCGTGCAGCTTATGTCACATAATTGTTAATTTCAGGAGATTGTTTCACGACGTGCGCTTTTCGGGCGAAAAGCTGCTACCACCTGCGGATCGGTTTCGACGTATGGCCCTTCCAGTAATTGTACACAATACGGTACACTGGCGAAGATACCCGCCACGATCACCTTGCCGTCGTCCTCTTTTACCCCTTCCAGCGTCTCTTTGATCGACTTCGGCTGGCCCGGCAGATTGAGGATCAGCGCCTGCTTGCGGATCACCCCTACCTGACGTGAGAGGATCGCCGTCGGAACAAAGTGCAGGCTAATCTGGCGCATCTGTTCGCCGAAACCGGGCATCTGACGATCGGCAATTGCCAGGGTTGCATCCGGAGTAACGTCGCGACGCGCCGGACCGGTGCCGCCGGTGGTCAGTACCAGGTGGCAGCTCATTTCATCAACCAGTTCACACAGGGTTTGCTCGATAACGGCCTGTTCATCAGGGATCAGGCGGGTAAGCACTTCAAAAGGAGTGGTCAGGGCGGCAGCCAGCCACGCTTCCAGAGCGGGGATGCCTTTATCTTCATAAACACCGCTTGAAGCGCGGTCAGAGACGGAAACTAAGCCGATGCGTAAGGTATTCATATCCATTCCATTCAACTAATGCAGATAACGGAATGATACACGCAGAGAGGAATTACAGACAGGATCCGAAAGAAGTAGCAGACGTGGCCGGGAGCCCGGCCACGTCAGAAATGATTACAGCAGATCGCCGATCATTTTTTCCAGTTTTTCCTGATCAACAGCAAACTTACGGATACCGTCCGCCAGTTTGTCTACTGCCATTGGATCCTGGTTGTGCTGCCACAGGAACTGAGCTTCGGTGATACGCTCAGGACGGGCTTTCACTTCGCCGCTGAAGCTCAGTTTACGCTCAATCGCGCCTTCGCTTTCAGCCAGCTCTTTCAGCAGGCCCGGTGCGATGGTCAGGCGGTCACAGCCAGCCAGTTCCAGGATCTCACCTACGTTACGGAAGCTTGCGCCCATCACCACGGTTTCATAACCGTGCTGTTTGTAGTACTCGTAGATTTCGGTCACGGAAACCACGCCCGGATCTTCAGCCGGTGCGTACTCTTTCTTATCCGTGTTGGATTTGTACCAGTCCAGAATACGACCCACGAACGGAGAAATCAGGAACACGCCGGCTTCTGCACATGCGCGCGCCTGCGCGAAGGAGAACAGCAGGGTCAGGTTACAGTTGATGCCTTCTTTTTCCAGCTGTTCAGCAGCACGAATGCCCTGCCAGGTGGAAGCCAGTTTGATCAGAATACGATCGTTGCTGATGCCCGCATCGTTATAGAGCTTGATCAGGTGTTTGGCTTTAGCGATAGACGCTTCGGTGTCGTAGGACAGACGCGCATCAACTTCGGTAGAGATACGGCCCGGAACCAGTTTCAGAATTTCCAGACCGATGTTAACAGCCAGTTTATCCGACGCATCAATTACCTGCTGATCGCGGGAGCTGCTCTGGGTTTTTGCCCAGGCAATGGCCTCATCAATCAGTTTGCGATATTCAGGGATCTGCGCAGCGTTAAGGATCAGAGAAGGGTTCGTTGTGGCATCCTGCGGCTGGTACAACTTCATTGCCGCGATATCTCCGGTGTCAGCGACAACAGTCGTGAACTGACGAAGGGAGGTTAATTTATCCGTCATGATAGTGTTTCTCTTTAACTTGCCCTGGATAATTCGCGTTACCAGCGTGATGCCAGAAACGGAAAAATGACAGGTGTACTGTTAGGGGGATGTAACCGGTCTGCCCTGATGATAACACGACGGAAGGTCAGCGCAACCGCAGACAGTGCCCTTGGCGATAGTGTGATAAACTCGGCCGATTAACCGCATGTTAATTACCTGTTTACTCAATCATTCGTTGCGATTACCTATGCACTTCGGCATCAACAAGAGGGACGTTAATGCCTGATTTTCTGTCGTTTATTAACGAAATCCTGTGGGGTTCCGTGATGATTTACCTGCTATTTGCAGCAGGTATCTGGTTCACTTTTCGCAGCCGCTTTATTCAGTTTCGCTCCATTCCTCAGCTTGGCAAAAATCTGAAAAACAGCCTGTCTCCCCAACCGGGCGGCTTGACCTCGTTCCAGGCGCTGTGCACCAGCCTCGCGGCCCGCGTCGGCAGCGGGAATCTGGCCGGTGTTGCCCTTGCTATCGCCGCAGGCGGTCCGGGGGCAATCTTCTGGATGTGGATTACTGCCATCATCGGCATGGCGACCTCCTTTGCGGAGTGCTCGCTGGCTCAGCTGTATAAAGAGTCGGATAAACAGGGGCAGTTTCGCGGTGGTCCAGCCTGGTATATGGCTCGCGGCCTGGGAATGCGCTGGATGGGGGTGCTGTTTTCGGTATTTCTGCTGCTCGCCTACGGCGTGATCTTTAATACCGTTCAGGCGAACTCGGTCGCTCATGCCCTGCGTTTTGCCTTCGACTGCCCGGAGATCGTGACCGGCAGCGTGCTGGCGATCGGCACCCTAATCGTGATCCTGACCGGCATCCGCGGCGTTGCCCGACTAATGCAATGGCTGGTGCCGGTGATGGCGCTGCTGTGGGTCGTCGCCAGTCTGGCCGTCTGCGTCTGGCATGCTGAACAATTGCCGGCGGTCTTTGCCCTGATCTTTAAAAGCGCGTTTGGCTGGCGCGAGGCCGCCTCTGGCGCACTGGGTTACACCCTGAGCCAGGCCCTGACGGCAGGGTTCCAGCGCGGTATGTTTTCCAACGAAGCGGGAATGGGGTCGACCCCGAATGCCGCGGCGGCGGCGGCCTCCTGGCCCCCTCACCCTGCTGCCCAGGGCGTGGTGCAGATGATTGGCGTCTTTGTTGATACCATGATTATTTGCACCGCCAGCGCGATGATCGTGCTGCTCGCCGGGCCGCTCGGCAATCCGGCCAATATCTCCGGTATTCAGCTGGTTCAGCAGGCGCTGGTGAACCTGACGGGCGGCTGGGGTGCCGGATTCGTCGCATTTATCCTCATTCTGTTCGCGTTCAGCTCGATTGTGGTGAATTACATCTACGCCGAAAACAACCTGATCTTTTTACACCCCGATGCCCGCAAGTCCCGCTGGCTGCTGCGCGGGAGCGTGGTGGTGATGGTGCTACTCGGATCGCTGCTCAGCCTGCCGCTGGTCTGGCAGCTGGCGGATATCATTATGGCGCTGATGGCGATGACCAATCTGATGGCCATCCTGCTGCTCTCGCCGGTAGTGACCCTACTGGGCCGGGACTATCTTCGCCAGCGACAGCTGGGCATCCAGCCGGTTTTCGATGCGTCGCGCTATCCCGAGATCGCCTCCCAGCTGGCACCGGGCGCATGGGATGATTTGCCGCGTCAATAACAGTCATCGATCAATACAGGCGATTTTTTTGGTAAAGTCGCCCTAAATCTCCTGCAAGGACTGGATATGCTTATTCTCATTTCACCTGCTAAAACGCTCGACTACCAGAGCCCGCTTGCCACCGAGCGCTATACCCAGCCTGAACTGCTGGATCATTCCCAGCACCTTATCCGTGAGGCGCGTAAGCTGTCGGCCCCGCAAATTGCCAAACTGATGAGCATCAGCGACAAACTGGCGGATTTGAATGCCACCCGCTTCCACGACTGGCAGCCGGACTTTACGCCGTCCAACGCTCGTCAGGCGCTGCTGGCCTTCAAAGGCGATGTCTATACTGGCCTGCAGGCAGAAACGTTTAACGAAGCGGATTTTGATTTTGCCCAACAGCACCTGCGCATGCTGTCCGGTTTGTACGGCGTCCTGCGTCCGCTGGATCTGATGCAGCCGTACCGGCTGGAGATGGGGATTCGTCTGGAGAATGCCAAAGGCAAAGATCTGTATCAGTTCTGGGGTGAAATCATCACCGATAAGCTGAATGACGCCCTGAAAGCGCAGGGCGATAACATCGTTATCAACCTGGCGTCCGACGAGTACTACAAATCCGTGAAGCCGAAAAAACTGGATGCCGAGATCATTAAGCCGGTGTTCCTTGATGAGAAAAACGGCAAGTTCAAAGTGATCAGCTTCTACGCCAAAAAAGCGCGCGGGCTGATGAGCCGCTACATCATTGAAAATCGTCTGACGAAGGCAGAACAGCTGAAGGCGTTTAACAGCGAAGGCTATTTCTTTGACGACGAAGCGTCAGGGAAAGGTGAACTGGTGTTTAAGCGCCACGAGCAGTAATTTGCCCCTCACCCTAACCCTCTCCCCAAAGGGGAGAGGGAATAATCAATGATGCTTCCAGTCCGGTCCCTTGCCATGTTTATCATGTTTATCGCCGTGACGATTATCATGATGTTCGCGACGATCGTCATGCGGGTGCCAGCGGTTATCCCGCCACTCATAGTGTGATTTCCACCAGTCGTTGTCGCGCCAGCGGCCGCCGTCCCAGTGCTGCCCGCGGTTGTCCCGATCGCCAATCTGCAGTTTTACCGCCGGTACCAGGGTAATTTCAGCGGCCTGCACCGCCATCGGAGCGACCAGCATCAGCGAAAGCGCCAGAAGCGCAGGTTTCAATGTAGACATAGGTTACTCCTTTTCATTCTTGCCCGACGTGGGCCGATGGGAGGAGATTACGTGAGGGGGGGCGGGGATGTTATTCTCTGCAATCCTAATCTGTAAGTGACCGCATTTATTGGGAATTTCTGCTTTTTCTCTGCTATTTCTCTCCTTATTTTCTCCATAAAAAAGCCCGGTGACGGCTTCGCCTACCGGGCCTACAAAACCCTATCCCGCGAAGATCATTATCCGCGCGTCATCATTAACTTACGCAGCGCGGTGAAATCCGCTGGCAGATTGTGCGACAGCAGCGGCAGATCGGCGCGATCCGCCAGCGCTTTTGGTAGCGGCAGGGATTCGCCGAGGATCTCATCCACGCTCTCTTTGAACTTCGCCGGATGGGCAGTACCAAGGAACAGGCCATATTCGCCCGGATTCAGCTGATCGCGCAGGGCACGGTACGCCACGGCCGCGTGCGGCTCAGAGGTATAACCCACCGCTTTCAGCTCGCGCATGGTCTGTTTAGTGGTTTCGTCAGTGATCGCAGCATAGCCCAGCTCATTCAGGCGCCAGATTTTACGGCGGAACAGCTCTTCCACGCGCGGCCAGTTGTTAGGCTGTGACACATCCATGGCGTTAGACAGGGTTGCCTGGGTGGTATTCGGCGTCCACTTGCCCTCTTTCAGGAAACGCGGCACCGTGTCGTTGGCGTTAGTGGCGGCGATAAAACGCTTCACCGGCAGGCCAAGAGACTTCGCCAGCAGGCCCGCCGTCAGGTCGCCAAAGTTGCCGCTTGGCACCGAGATCACCAGCTGATTGCGCGCTTCCTGTGGCAGCTGGGCCACCGCTTCGAAGTAGTAACAAATCTGCGCAAGCAGACGGCTGATGTTGATGGAGTTAGCGGAGTTCAGACCGAGGGCGACTTTCAGATCTTCGTCATCAAACGCCTGCTTAACCAGCGCCTGACAGGCATCGAAGTCGCCGTCGATGGCGACAGTTTCAATGTTGCCGCCGAGCGTACAGAACAGTTTTTCCTGCAGCGGGCTGATTTTTCCCTGCGGATAGAGGATCACCACGCGCACGTTTTTCAGGCCGTAGAAGGCATGCGCGACCGCCGCACCGGTATCGCCGGAGGTGGCGGTCAGGATAGTGACCGGTTTGTCACCGCTGATGTGGGTCAGCATTTGCGCCATAAAGCGGCCGCCGAAATCTTTAAATGCCAGCGTCGGGCCGTGGAACAGTTCCAGGCAACCGACATCCGGCTCGACCTGGCTTACCGGCGCCGGGAAGGCAAACGCCGCACGCACGCGCTCTTCCAGCAGCTCCTGCGGAATTTCGTCGCCGATAAAGGCCGAGAGGATTTTGGTGCTGCGGGTGACGAAGTCCTGCTTCAGCATCTCGTCGATTTCAGTCAGGCCAAATTCCGGCAGCTCGTGCGGGAAGAACAGCCCCTGATTTTTACCCAGCCCCTGAGTCAACGCCTGCGCGAAGCTGACCTGCTCATTGTGATCTTTCAGATTGTAGAGTTTCATCGTTTATCCCAGTACTCGTGCGCCCGCCGTATCCAGACGGCAAATATGAACAAAGCCTTCCTGATTTTGCAGGTAATTTTTTTCCAGCCAAACCGCTACCCGCTCAGCCGTATCCGGCTTATCGCAAAGGGCAAACAGCGTCGGGCCAGAGCCGGAAATGCCGCAAGCCTGCGCGCCGATATCCAGCGCGGCACTGCGCGCTGCATTGAAGCCCGGCAGCAATTTGGTGCGGTACGGCTCAGCAATCACGTCTTTCATCAGTTTCGCCGCCAGCCCTGGCTGACGGGTATAGCAGGCATGAATAAAGCCCGCCAGATGGCGACCGTGCGCAATGCAGTCCTGACGACGATACTGCGCAGGCAGGATCGCACGCGCTTCGGCGGTGGAGACCTTAATGCCAGGGTACGCCAGCACCCACAGCCACTCGTCAAAGCCCGGCACCTGCTGGCTGATGATGCCGTTCTCTTCGATCATCAGCTGCATGCCGCCCAGGAAACAGGGGGCGACGTTATCGTAATGAATGCTGCCGGAGATCCGCCCTTCCAGCTCGCCCATCAGCGACAGCAGGCGGGTATTATTCAGCGGCTTGCCGCAGTGCTCGTTCATCGCCACCAGGCCAGCCACTACCGAACAAGCGCTGGAGCCTAATCCGGAACCAATCGGCATGCTCTTTTCGAGGGTCATGGCGACCGGTACGTTTTTGCCAATCTCCTGGCAAAAACGCTCCCAGCACTGATAAACAATATTCTCACGCGGCTCTGTCGGCAGCTTGCTGGCAAAGCGTCCGACGTTGGTCAGACTAAAACGCTCCGCCGCTTCTACCGTCACCGTATCACCCAGCAATGAGCCATCCACCGGCGTCACCGCCGCGCCCAGCACATCAAATCCGACGCTCATGTTGGCGCTGGAAGCCGGGGCATAAACTTTCACCATGTTAAACTCCTAACTTCCATGACAGGGTACGCAGCAGATCGGCAAACACGCCCGCCGCCGTCACATCGTTCCCTGCACCATAGCCGCGAAGCACCAGCGGCAGTGGCTGATAATAGTGGCTGTAAAACGCCAGCGCGTTTTCGCCGTTTTTCACTTTGAACAGCGGATCGTTACCGTCCACTTCCGCTATCTTCACGCGGCAAACGCCGTCTTCTTCAATGTTGCCAACATAGCGCAATACCTTCCCTTCATCACGGGCTTTTGCGACGCGGGCCGCGAAGTGATCGTCCAGCTGGTGCAGATTCGCCATAAAGGTCGATACATCGCCAGAATCGTTAAAGCTTTCTGGCAGAACAGGTTCGATAACGATATCCGCCAGCTCCAGCTCGCGGCCGGTTTCACGGGCGAGGATCAGCAGCTTGCGCGCCACATCCGTACCGGAGAGATCGTCACGCGGGTCAGGCTCGGTATAGCCCAGCTCACGGGCCACTTTCGTCGCTTCCGACAGGCTCATGCCTTCGTCGAGCTTACCGAAGATAAAGGAGAGCGAGCCCGACAGGATGCCGGAAAAACGCTGCAGTTCATCACCGGCATTGAGCAGGTTTTGCAGGTTTTCAATAACCGGCAGCCCCGCGCCTACGTTGGTGTCGTAAAGGAATTTACGCCGGGATTTGGCCGCTGCATGGCGCATCTGATGGTAGTAATCCATCGACGAGGTGTTGGCCTTTTTGTTGGGCGTCACGACGTGGAAGCCTTCACGCAGGAAGTCGGCATACTGGTCGGCCACCGCCTGGTGTGACGTACAGTCAACAATCACCGGGTTCAACAGATGGTACTCTTTTACCAGACGGATCAGGCGACCCAGATTAAACGGCTCTTTCGCCTCCGCCATCTCTGCCTGCCAGTTATCCAGGTTCAGCCCATGAACGTTGGTCAGCAGTGCTTTTGAATTCGCGATACCACACACGCGCAGGTCGATATGCTTCTTCTTGAGCCACGCCTGCTGACGCTTAAGCTGTTCCAGTAATGCACCACCGACGCCGCCCACACCTATCAGGAAGACTTCGATCACCTGATCGGTATTGAACAACATCTGATGGGTCACGCGTACGCCAGTGGTGGCGTCGTCATTAGCCACCACCACGGAAATTGAGCGCTCGGAGGAGCCCTGCGCAATCGCCACAATATTGATGTTAGCCCGCGCCAGCGCCGCAAAGAACTTCGCGGAGATACCGCGTAGAGTGCGCATGCCATCCCCGACCACGGAGATAATCGCCAGATGTTCCTGGATGGCCAGCGGCTCCAGTAACTCCTCTTTTAACTCCAGATAGAACTCCTCCTCCAGCGCACGGCGGGCGCGCAGGCAGTCCGCCTGTGGGACGCAGAAGCTGATGCTGTACTCGGAGGAGGACTGCGTAATCAGCACCACGGAGATGCCGTTGCGCGACATCGCCGCAAACACGCGCGCCGCCATGCCGACCATGCCTTTCATCCCCGGACCGGAGACGTTGAACATCGCCATGTTATTAAGGTTGGAGATACCTTTTACCGGCAGACCGTCTTCGTCATTGCTGGCGCCAATCAGCGTGCCTGGCGCCTGCGGGTTGCCGGTGTTTTTAATCAGGCACGGGATCTGGAACTGCGCGATAGGGGCGATAGTGCGAGGGTGAAGCACTTTGGCGCCGAAATAGGACAGCTCCATCGCTTCCTGATAAGACATCGACTTCAGCAGTCGGGCATCAGGGACCTGGCGCGGGTCGCAGGTATAGACGCCGTCGACATCGGTCCAGATTTCGCAGCAGTCGGCGCGCAGGCAGGCGGCCAGTACGGCTGCAGAGTAGTCAGAACCGTTACGGCCCAGCACCACCAGTTCGCCTTTATCATTACCGGCGGTGAAACCGGCCATCAGGATCATGTGATTCGCCGGAATTTTACCGGCGGCAATGCGGCGGGTGGATTCGGCGATATCAACGGTCGATTCGAGGTAATGGCCGACGGCGAGCAGTTTTTCGACCGGGTCGATGACGGTGACCTGATGGCCCCGCGCCTCCAGCAGACCCGCCATGATGGCGATAGAGAGTTTTTCGCCGCGGCAGATCAGCGCCGCGTTGATGCTGTCCGGACACTGTCCCAACAGGCTGATACCGTGCAGAACGTGCTTGATTTGCGCAAATTCATGCTCAACAACGGCTTTCAACTGCGCATGGGGAAAGCCAGGCTGAGCATCGGCCAGTCCCTGCAGCAGGGCGGTAAAAATATGTTCGGCATCGCTGATGTTCGGCAGCGCATCCTGCCCCCCGATGGTTTTCTCAATCATCGCCACCAGATGGTTAGTAATTTTAGCCGGGGCAGACAGCACCGTTGCGACCTGCCCCTGCCTGGCATTGCTTTCCAGGATATCGGCAACACGCAGAAAACGTTCTGCATTTGCCACTGATGTACCGCCGAACTTCAACACTCGCATGGTTGTTACCTCGTAATCTTTAGTCGAAAAAAAAGCCCGCACTGTTCAGGTGCGGGCTTTTTCTTTTATTTCCTGTACGCGTCAGCCCGCACCGTTACCTGTGGTAATGATGATGGTTGTGGTAATTGTGGTGATGCTGATGCGTTTCATGGATGTTGTGTACTCTGTAATTATTATCTGTCTGTGCTGTATACCTCTATTGGTTAAAGCATCCGCGGTGCTAAGTCAATTTATTTCTAATTTCAGTGCCCCTGGTCGCGTTTTCACGTCTCGCTGGCTGAGTTTTTATTTCTCACCAGATCAGACCGGACGCACCGCGTTTTTACGGAACCTTTAACCATAACAAAAACCAATAACAGAACTTTACTCTGCCAGTTTTTTTTCAATATCGTGCAGCAACCGGTGCAGCATTGCGGTGTCTCGCTGCGCCAGCAGACCAAGACGCTGCTGCAGCCAGTCCACCATTTTTTGATCGTCGGCGACATTCAGCGACGCCAGCAGGCGATCGGTTCGCGCGCGCAGGGCTGTCAGCTGGTTCTCGTCTACCTCAACAATGGGCTGAACGGGGATTTGCATTAAGGACGCTAATTGATAGCAATAAACCATCACCGCCTGGCCTAAATTCAGCGACGGGTAATCTGCCACCATCGGGACGCCGGTCAGCACGTCGGCAAGCGCCAGTTCCTCGTTAGTCAGACCGGAATCTTCACGGCCAAAAACCAGTGCGACTTTTGGCAACCACTGGCTCTTTTCGGCCAGCAGCGGCACCAGTTCAGCGGGCGTTACATAGTAATGAAACTTCGAGCGGCCGCGGGCGGTGGTCGCGACCGTAAAAGAAGCATCATGCAACGCGTCGGCGAGCGTTGCATAAGTGGTTAAATTATCGAGGATATCTCCCGACCCATGCGCAACCCAACGTGCCGCAGGATCGCAATGCGCATCACTGGCGACGATACGCAAATCGGTAAACCCCATGGTCTTCATTGCCCGCGCCGCAGCGCCGACATTTTCCGCTCTTGCAGGGGAAACCAGTACGATAGACAGATCCATTTATGCTCTCTTTTTAGGCAGTTAGCTGGTAAAAATGTGATGGGCATCAACATATTACGCAGCACAAATTTACAAATTTGCAACAGAAATCACCGAAATAGCGTTTCAGTATAAATTAAAACCGCTAAACTATTTCCTCAATGAACAATGAGAGATAATGTTAAAGAAAAGCACTTATCCCCATGTTTATTAATGATAATATCTTCTTCGATGCGGTATTGACATTGGATTCACCTTGTTTATTAATCAAGAGTCGCAACTAGTTGGTTTATTGAAAAAATGTGACAAAAGAAACCAATCCGATACGATGATTTCATCGAACTGTTAACGTGCTACAATTGAATTTGATATATGTCAACGAAGCGTAGTTTTATTGGGTGTCCGGTGCCTCTTAGCCTGTTATGTTGCTGTTAAAATGGTTAGGATGACAGCCGTTTTTGACACTGTCGGGTCCAGAGGGAAAGTACCCACGACCAAGCTAATGATGTTGTTGACGTTGATGGAAAGTGCATCAAGAACGCAATTACGTACCTTAGTCACGTTACGCCGGTCATGTTAATTTATGGCATGTATCAGGCTGGTCAGGGACTTTTGTACTTCCTGTTTCGATTTAGTTGGCAATTTAGGTAGCAAACATGCAGACCCCGCACATTCTTATCGTTGAAGACGAGTTGGTAACACGCAACACGTTAAAGAGCATTTTCGAAGCAGAAGGCTACGATGTCTTTGAAGCGACCGATGGCGCAGAGATGCATCAGATCCTTTCTGAAAATGATATCAACCTGGTTATCATGGACATTAACCTGCCGGGTAAAAACGGCCTGCTGCTGGCGCGCGAGCTGCGCGAGCAAGCGAATGTCGCGCTGATGTTCCTGACTGGCCGCGACAACGAAGTTGATAAAATTCTTGGCCTGGAAATTGGTGCAGATGACTATATTACTAAGCCGTTTAACCCTCGCGAGTTAACCATTCGTGCACGCAACCTGCTGTCCCGTACCATGAACCTTGGCACGGTCAGCGAAGAGCGTCGTAGCGTAGACAGCTACAAATTCAACGGTTGGGAACTGGATATTAATAGCCGTTCTCTGGTCAGCCCGCAGGGCGATCAGTACAAGCTGCCGCGCAGCGAATTCCGCGCCATGCTGCACTTCTGCGAAAATCCGGGCAAGATCCAGTCCCGTGCAGAACTGCTGAAAAAAATGACCGGCCGTGAGCTGAAGCCGCACGACCGTACCGTTGATGTCACCATCCGCCGTATTCGTAAACACTTCGAATCCACGCCGGATACGCCAGAAATCATCGCCACCATTCATGGTGAAGGGTATCGTTTCTGTGGAGACCTGCAGGAGTAATCCCGCATTTAACGCATTAAAAACGGCGCTTTCGCGCCGTTTTTTTTATTTCCAGATCCGCAGCGTATCCTTATCCGGCGCGGCAGGTGGCTCACTACGCCTCGACTGAGAAAGCGAGTACCAGTCAAAGTGACGCGTCAGGTACATCACGGCGAACAGCGCCAGCGCCATCACCGCGGAGCCCAGCAGCAGCGCGCTGTCCTCCGAGCGCAGCAGGAACCACATCACCACATCCAGTCCCAGCAGCGCCAGCACAAACATCCCGCTTCGCTTCCAGCTTTTCAGTACCGCCTGCAGATAAACACCGTTCATCAGCGCCCCAACCAGGCTTGCGATAATCCAGGCAGGGGTAAACCCAACATGCTCTGACAGCGCCAGCAGCACCAGATAGAACAACACCAGCGACAGTCCCACCAGCAGATACTGCATTGGGTGCAGACGCAGCCCGGTTAAGGTTTCGAAGACGAAAAAGGCCATAAACGTCAGGGTGATAAGTAAGATGGCGTACTTGATTGCCCGGTCGGTCAGCTGATAGTGATCGGCAGGCGTCGCGACCGTGACGCTAAAGGCCGGCATTGAATTCCATTCAGGGGTCTGTTTGTCGTTGAACTCCCCTCCCAGATTGTTAGCAAACCAGCTGCTCTGCCAGTTTGCGTGAAAACCCGAAGCGCTGATGTCGTGTTTAACCGGCAGATAGTTACCCATAAAGCCGGGGTGCGGCCAGTTGCTGGTGAGGGTCATCTCGCTGTTACGCCCGACCGGCACCACCGAAAAACTGCCGGTGCCCGCCAGATTCAAGGTCATCTCGAGGGTGAAGGTTTTTAGCGCCATCACCTTGTCGCTCAACGGCATATGAACGCCGGACAACGGCCCGTAAACCCCTGAACCTGGCTCTATGCTCAGCGTCTCGCCGTTGACTTTTGATACGCTCACCGCACCAATCCCCCGCGCATCCCCCACGCCCGTAACGATAAACGGCTGCCCCAGCGTCACCGTCTCCCCCTTCAGCTGCGCCAGTTTATCGGTCGTAAACTGCGCTTTGATGTTGAGACGGGTATTCCAGATCTGGCCGTCATAGATCCCGATGCTTCGTGATTCAACCTGCTGATCACCCTCGACCATCAGCGTCTCCGGGAGGATAAAGTGCATGTAGCTCCGTTTATGTTCAGTCTGCTTGTCGTCCTCGTACTTGTAATAAATCTCCGTCACCGGAATGGCGATCAGCGGGCCAACCAGCTGCTGGGGGCCACTGGTGCTTTGGCGAAGCGTGTTTTCGACCTCGTTGCGATAACTTTCACGCTCCGAAATCAGCGTACTCACCATCATCAATGGGATAATTAACAGCAGGATGCAACCCAGCAGGGTGCTTACTTTCCAGAAAAGGGGGGATTTCATCATTAGCTCTCCTATGTAATGGGGAGAGCCTAACCCTGCTATGTGCGCTCAGTTTGAAGCTATGTGAAGGGACGGTGAAGTGTCAGCCGGGCCTCAACGCCACCCTCCGGGTGGTTACGAAGTTCAATTTCGCCGTGATGCAGGCGCGCCACCTCCTGAACAAACGCCAGCCCAAGCCCGCTGCTTTTCAGGCCGTTGCTGCGCGGGAGCGAGTAAAAGCGCTCGAAAATACGCGCCAGCGCGTAATCGGGTATCCCGCTGCCGCTGTCGATAACCCGGAGCTGCACCTGCTGATGGGCCTCATGGGCCGCAAGTACAATGCTGCCCCCTTCCGGCGTAAAGTCGATCGCGTTATCCAGCAGATTCCCCAGCGCTTGCTCCAGTAACGCCTCGTCGCCCTTGATCGTCAGCGATGCGCTCTGCTGTGTCAGAGTGATATTTTTCGCAGCCAGCAGCGCGGATCGCGCATCGCTCAGCCGGGCAAACAGTGCCTCAAGGCTTACCGAGGCCGGGGCAATCTCAACGCGGTTTTCCAGCTTAGCCTGCTCAAGCAGCTTTTCTACCAGCGACTGCATCCGCGCATTTTGCACCAGAATGTTCTCGATAAACCGCGCAGCAACCGGCGGCGGTGGCTGTTCTGCGAGGATTTCTGCCGCGCCGCGGATCGCCGCCAGCGGGCTTTTTAGCTCATGGGTCAGCGCGTGGACATAATGCTCGATGTAGTTTTTGCCTTCGAGGCGGATGCGCATATTTTCCAGCGCCTGCGCCAGCTTGCGCAGCTCGCTGCTGCCGGGATCGGGTAAAGGCAGGGGGGTATCCTGGGTGACAGAATCAGCATAGCGCGACAGCGTGCCGATCGACCGGTTAATCCACCACGCCACGACCAGGCCAATAAGCAGGGCAATACCCAGCAGCGCCCCACCCGCCCACAGGATCCGCCGCTCGCTGCGGTGGATCACCGGGGCCATTGCGCTGTTGGGTTTACCCACGCTCAGCACCCCGACGATCTTACCCTTGTCGACGATCGGTGCCGCGACGTACATCACCGTGCTTTGCGGATCGTTGGGATCGCTCTGGGTGCTGCGCGCGCCATACTCCCCGCGCAGGGTGCGCCAGACGTCGTTCCAGCGGGAGTAATCCTGTCCGAGCGCGTGACCGGCTGAATCAAACACCACCCGGCCCTGCGCGTCGGTCATGTAGACGTGATATTCATTGCGCACTTTGTGAATGCCGCCAATGTTGGCGCGAAACGGGCGCTGATGAAGCTGGGAAAAAGCCTGCGCCAGCCTGCCGTTTTGCGCATCGTTACTCAGCAGATCGTCCCGCCCCACTTCGGCCAGTAGCGTCGCCGTGTCAATCAGCGTGCCTTCGGTGGCACGCCGCACGCCGGGCTTCACTTCCTGGACAAATATCGACAGCACGAACCAGGCGGCGATGGCGACGATCAGGAAATACCCGAGCAGGAGCCGCATGCCGATCCGCATTAAGACAGCCCCAGACTGTAGCCGAGCCCGCGATGGGTGGTAATCGGGGACTGTTCGGCATCAATGGCGCGTAATTTCGCGCGCAGCGTTTTGATGTGGGTATCGACCGTGCGATCGAAACTGTCCCCGGCATCGCCCCAGACCTGGTCCATCAACTGCTGACGGGAAAAGACGCGACCGGGCGCGTGCAGGAGGGTTTTCAGCAGCAGAAATTCATAGCGCGTCAGCGCTAAAGCTTCACCGCACCAGCTGATATGCGCCGCTGGTTCGTTCAGCTCAAACTGCCCGATACGCACAACGTCGGAAGGTACGGCGGACTTTTGCATCCGGCGCAAAATAGTGCGCACCCGGGCGCAGACTTCGCGCGGTGAAAACGGCTTGGCGACGTAGTCATCGGCCCCCATTTCCAACCCCAGCAGCTTATCCACCTCATCGCTGCGGGCGGTGAGAAACAGCACCGGCAGCGAGGGATGCTGGGCCAGAAGCTGGCGGCACAGTTCAAACCCACTGATGTCCGGCAGCCCGACGTCGAGGATCGCCAGCGCGGGTGCCTGACGGCGCGCTTCATCCAGCGCGGGTAGCCCGCGCTCAAACGCTTTCACCGCAAAGCCTTCCTGCGACAGCATGTAGATAAGCGTCTCGGCAATACTGATTTCGTCTTCCACCAGCCAGATCAACGGTTGCTGCATTGGGCTTCCCTGAATTAGCGCCACGGCATAATCGGTACGGCGCTTAGCGCATTCTTCGGCGAGCCTTCCACGACCTTATCGGAGTAGGCCAGATACGCCAGCGTGTTGCGCTTCGCGTCGTAGAAACGCACGACCTGCAGTTTTTTGAACACCAGTGAGGTGCGTTTCTGGAACACAACCTCGCCATGCGACTTACCGTTTTTGATCTTATCGCTTAGCTCAACCGGCCCAACCTGCTGGCAGGAGATGGCCGCATCAGAGGTATCTTCGGCAAGGCCAAGCCCGCCTTTGATGCCGCCGGTTTTCGCCCGGCTGATGTAGCAGGTCACGTTTTTTACGTCAGGATCGTCAAAGGCTTCGACGACAATTTTATGATCCGGCCCGAAAACCTTAAACACGGTATCGACGGAACCAATTTCCTCTGCCTGCACGGCGTGGCCAGTCAGCAGCAGAAGCGTTGCAGCGATCAATGTCTTGTATTTCATATTGTTACCATATTTTAAAATTACACAGAGTAATTATTCAACAATCATTCAGAAAAAGGTAGCAAGATCACAGGATTAGGATAAAGGCCCGCTAAGCAGCAAAAAATGCGCATTTATGCGCAAAAAAAACACTGAATGCTAAAAGATCAAAAAATGCTATCATCCACTAACCTGTTAGCAGGGTGTCTGCTGTTTTAAGGATGAGGATAGTATATGGATCAGGCTGGAATTATTCGCGATCTTCTTACCTGGCTGGAAGGCCATCTGGATCAGCCTTTGTCACTCGATAACGTGGCGGCAAAAGCGGGTTATTCTAAGTGGCATTTACAACGGATGTTTAAGGATGTCACGGGTCATGCCATCGGCGCTTATATTCGTGCGCGTCGTCTTTCCAAATCTGCCGTGGCGCTGCGCCTGACTGCGCGCCCAATTCTGGATATCGCCCTGCAGTATCGCTTTGATTCGCAGCAGACCTTTACCCGCGCGTTCAAAAAACAGTTTTCGCTCACCCCTGCGATCTATCGCCGTTCACCGGACTGGAACTCCTTCGGGATGCGCCCGCCACTGCGTCTGGGCGAATTCGCGATGCCGAAGCATGAAATCATTACCCTGCCCGAAACGCACCTGGTCGGCACCACCCAAAGCTATTCGTGTTCGCTGGAGCAGATTTCCGAATTTCGTCACCAGATGCGCGTCCAGTTCTGGCGCGATTTTCTCAGCCATGCGCCGGCCATTCCGCCCGTGCTGTACGGCCTGAACGAAACGCGTCCGAGTCTGGAAAAAGATGACGAGCAGGAGGTCTTCTATACCACCGCCTTAACCCCTGAGATGGCCAATGGCTATATTCAGAGCGCGAAACCGGTCGTCGTAGAAGGCGGTGAATACGTGATGTTCACCTATGAAGGGCTGGGTACCGGCGTGCAGGACTTTATCATGACGGTGTATGGCACCTGCATGCCAATGCTGAACCTGAACCGCAGAAAGGGGCAGGATATTGAGCGTTACTATCCGGCCAGTGACGTTAAGCCGGAAGCACGCCCAATCGATCTGCGCTGCGAATACCTGATTCCTGTCCGCCGCTAGCGCTGAAGCTCATCTAACGCAGGGGCATCCAGATGCGAGATATCCCCTGCCATCTCCACGATCCAGCCGGAAGCCAGCCACGGACTTTGCTGATAGTCGATGCGGGATAGTGAGCAGTTACGCAGACGCAGTCGGCGCTCCGCCCAGGCCGGAAGCCCGAGAATCGTACTCACCAGACAGCCCAACGCCATCCCATGACTGACCAGCAAAGGTCGGCTACCCTGCGGCAACGCCAGGCAGGCCGCCAGCGCCGCGTGCATCCGCTCGCTCAGTTCCAGCATCGATTCACCATCCGGTATACGCCCCTCTTCGGTGCCGTTGACCAGGGTCTGACGCCAGGCCTCTTCGGCCTCAGTCAGGGAATCGATATGGCGTTTTTCCAGCACCCCCATATCCAGCTCGCGCAGGCGGGCATCCACAGTGACATCGCAGCCGCAGGCTTGCGCGATAATCTCTGCTGTGCGTCGCGTGCGACCTAAATCGCTGGCGATAACGTGGGTGATGCCAAGGGTTTTGGCGCGTTCACCAACCTGCCAGGCCTGTTGCTCGCCCTTGGCAGTAAGTGGACTGTCTGACTGGCCTTGAATACGTCGCTCGGCGTTCCACTGCGTTTCACCGTGGCGAACAAGGTATACCTGTAACATGCTTTTTTTCCGTTATACTGCGATGATATTTTTAGAGTTAGGCTTAATTATGCACCAGGTTGTCTCTGCTACCACTAATCCTGCCAAAATTCAGGCAATTCTAAGGGCATTCGAACAGATCTTCGGCGAAGGATCCTGCCACATTGACGCCGTTGCCGTCGAGAGCGGCGTCCCGGAACAGCCCTGGGGCAGCGAAGAAACGCGAGCTGGCGCACGGAATCGCGTCGTCAATGCCCGGCAGGCGCGTCCGCAGGCCGACTACTGGGTCGCGATTGAAGCCGGGATCGACAACGACAGCACCTTTAGCTGGGTGGTGATTGAGAGCGCAACGCAACGCGGCGAGGCTCGTTCCGCCACCCTGCCCCTTCCCGCGATCATTCTGGAGAAAGTCCGCGCAGGCGAGGCGCTGGGGCCGGTGATGTCACAGTACACCGGCATTGATGAGATAGGTCGCAAAGAGGGGGCAATCGGCGTGTTTACCGCCGGGGCACTCACGCGATCTGGCGTTTATCATCAGGCAGTGATCCTGGCGTTAAGCCCGTTTCACAACCCTGTTTACCGCTGATCGCCCAGCAAAATCGCTTCGAGCCACTGGCGCAGCTCAACCGGTGCCGATTTCAGGCTGTTTGACCCGCGGGTGATCGTCGCGATCCCCGCACCCAGCTCGCTTTTCAGCTCACGCTGGCTCATCTCCCCGCGCAGCAGCTCTTCGATAATCCGCACCCGGGTGCCCAGCGCTTCGCGCTCGTCCGGGGTCAGCATCAGCTGCAGCAAAGGTAAATGCAGATCCTGTTCATAAGACTGGCGAAGCAGCTCCACAAAACGAAGCCACTCCTGATGACGCTGTTCGGCCATAGCCGATGAATAAGGGGAATGCTGGGTCATGTTATGCCGCCTTTCGTACTCTTAAACGAGTACAAGCATAACATAACCCACGCCGATCAGTAACGGCGCTGCCACTCACTCTCGTTCATCAGGCTATCTTTCTGCCCCATGAAGTAGCGATAGTAGGCATCGTACGCCAGCACATTCTTCACATAGCCGCGCGTTTCCGAGAACGGAATGCTCTCGACAAACGCCACCGCATCAATGCGCCCGGCGCTGTTGCCCAGCCAGGTCCGCACCCGTCCCGGGCCGGCATTATATGCCGCCGAGGCGAAGATACGGTTATTGCCGAACTGCTGGTAGACGCTTTGCAGATAGGTGGTGCCGATATTGATGTTGGTATCCGGATCCAGCAGCTGCGATGGACTGCTGTAGCCTGGAATAGCAAACTTCTTCACCGTGTGCGCTGCGGTAGCAGGCATCACCTGCATCAGGCCGCTGGCACCTACAGGGGAGCGCACTTTCGGGTTCCAGGCGCTCTCCTGACGGGCAATGGCCATCGCATAGCTGACAGGAATGTCTTTCCCCTGGGTATAGCGATCGAACAGATCTTTATAGGCCAGCGGGAAACGTTCTTCGAGATGATCCCACAGCTTACCGGCGATCGTCGCCTGTACGCTCAGATCCCACCAGTGGTTATCGAAAGCATAGCGGGCCAGCTGCGCTTTTTCGTCGACGGTGCGGCTGGTGACCAGGTTAGCCCACTCGCTGCGCGCGGTGTTATCCAGATTCCAGTACATCAGCTCGCGCACCCGCGCCATCTCCGGGCCTTGCACCAGCGCGGCGTTCACGCCGGACGGGGCCTTATCGATTTTGAAGGTGTATTCTTCCCCAAGCCGCTGTGCGGCAGCCATCGGATAAAACCCGCGCTGCTGCATCAGGCTGCTGAGGATCGTTTTTGCCTCATCATTGCGACCGCGCTCCAGCAGTAAATCGGCCTGCCAGTAGCGCCATTCATCCTTCTCTTTGGCTTCCATCGGCAGGCGCGCCAGCCAGGTATTCAGGCCGCGGCGATCGCCGTTGCCGAGCGCCATACGCACGCGCCGCTCCACCAGCGAGGTGGAGTTTGAGCGCATGATCGCATCATCACGCCAGCGAGCCTGTTCGTCTGTGATGTCATTGCCCATCAGGCGCCACGCCACGATATCGCGCAGCTCCTGGGTCTGATCGTCATTGAGTTGCTGCGCCTGCGCGAGTGTAGGGATCATCAGCCGGGCGTTTTCCGCGTCATTCCGGGCTACGCTGGTAAACGCCACTGCCGCCATCTGGCGGGTAAAATCGGTGGCACCGGTATTACGGGCAAAGTCCATCACCGTATTCGGATCGTTTGCCAGCTGGATCAACGCGCTGGAGATGGTCTGATACTCCGGCGGCATCTGTCCGGCGAGGGTAGTCACCAGACGGGTATTGCCCGATTTCATCGCCAGGCGGATCCGCTCAAGATACGCCAGCGGATCCTGCTTGCCGGAGCCGCGCCAGGCGCCGAACAGCGAGTCGCAGGCATTGGGCTGGCTTTTGCCGGTAAGCCACAGCTCTTTAGCGCCGTTCCAGGCATCGTTCTGCTGGCCCGTCGCCCATTTCGCATAGTAATAATTACACTGCGCTTCCGTGGTGCCGGGCTTTTCCGGGCTAAAGGCCAGCAGGCCGCGCCAGTCTTCACGCCGCGCCAGCTCATTGACAAAGCGCGACTGTAAGGTGCGCGCAGGCGGCAGCGTCGGGTTGGCCTGAATAAAGTTGCTGACGGCGACGGTAGGCTGGTTCATCAGATCGTCGGTAATCTGGCGGTATTCCAGATACGGGTACAGCGGATAGGCTTTCAGCGTGGGCATCAGCGCCTGGACGGTGTCCATCTGCCGCTGATCCCACGCCTGTTTAATCTGTGCATAGCGATTACGTTGTTCATCCAGTGAATCGGCTCGCGCTGCGCTACTGATCGTCAGTACGCAGACGCTGGCGGCCAGCAGTCGCCAGGCCACCTGTTTGGCTTTTACCACACGCTCGTCCTCTGTTAATCGTTGTTAAATGCAGCGTCTTGCCGCGCAAAAGCGTCTTTAACTTATGCTAACCAGGCATCAGACAACGCGCCACGTCATGGACACATTTTTACCTTTCTTGCGCCCTTTAACACTCCCGATGTCGATGGCTGGGATTAGAGAGGGAAAAAGGCTACACTTCGCAGCTATTCTCATCACCATAAAAGAGGCGAAGTCCAACGTGGCTCAATTCGTTTATACCATGCATCGTGTCGGCAAAGTGGTTCCGCCGAAACGTCATATTCTCAAAAATATCTCGCTGAGCTTCTTCCCGGGCGCAAAAATCGGCGTTCTGGGCCTCAACGGTGCCGGTAAGTCCACCCTGCTGCGCATCATGGCCGGCATCGATACAGACATCGAAGGTGAAGCCCGTCCGCAGCCAGGCCTTAAAATCGGTTACCTGCCACAGGAACCGAAGCTGAATCCGGAACACACCGTTCGCGAGTCCATTGAAGAGGCCGTTGCCGAAGTGGTTAACGCGCTGAAAGGTCTGGACGAGGTGTACGCCAAATACGCAGAGCCAGATGCGGACTTCGACAAACTCGCTGCGCAGCAAGGCAAGTTTGAAGAGATTATCCAGGCGCACGACGGCCACAACCTGAACGTCCAGCTGGAGCGTGCGGCCGATGCCCTGCGTCTGCCGGACTGGGATGCGAAAGTCGACAAACTCTCCGGGGGTGAACGCCGCCGCGTCGCGCTGTGCCGTCTGCTGCTGGAGAAACCAGACATGCTGCTGCTCGACGAACCGACGAACCACCTGGATGCAGAATCCGTCGCCTGGCTGGAACGCTTCCTGCACGACTTCGAAGGCACCGTGGTGGCGATCACCCACGACCGTTACTTCCTCGATAACGTTGCGGGTTGGATCCTCGAGCTTGACCGCGGTGAAGGTATTCCGTGGGAAGGTAACTACTCCTCCTGGCTGGAGCAGAAAGATCAGCGTCTGGCGCAGGAAGCATCTCAGGAAGCTGCTCGTCGTAAATCGATTGAGAAAGAGCTGGAGTGGGTTCGTCAGGGCGCGAAAGGCCGTCAGTCTAAGGGTAAAGCCCGTCTGGCACGCTTTGAAGAGCTGAACAACGCTGAATACCAGAAGCGTAACGAAACCAACGAACTGTTTATTCCACCTGGCGCCCGTCTGGGTGACAAAGTGGTTGAAGTCAGCAACCTGCGCAAGTCTTACGGCGATCGTCTGCTGATCGACGATCTGAGCTTCGCCGTACCGAAAGGGGCGATTGTCGGCATCATCGGTCCGAACGGCGCGGGTAAATCAACGCTGTTCCGCATGATGTCCGGTCAGGAAAAGCCTGACAGCGGCACCATTACCCTGGGCGATACCGTGAAGCTGGCCTCCGTTGACCAGTTCCGTGACGCGATGGATAACAGCAAAACCGTGTGGGAAGAAGTGTCCGGCGGGCAGGATATTATGCGTATCGGCAACACCGAGATGCCAAGCCGTGCTTACGTGGGCCGCTTCAACTTCAAAGGTGTCGATCAGGGCAAACGCGTCGGCGAACTGTCCGGCGGTGAGCGCGGTCGTCTGCACCTGGCGAAGCTGCTGCAGGTTGGCGGCAACGTTCTGCTGCTCGATGAACCGACCAACGACCTGGATATCGAAACCCTGCGTGCGTTAGAAAACGCCCTGCTGGAGTTCCCGGGCTGCGCGATGATCATCTCGCACGACCGTTGGTTCCTGGACCGCGTGGCAACCCACATCCTCGACTATCAGGATGAAGGTAAAGTGGAGTTCTTCGAAGGTAACTTCACCGAATACGAAGAGTACAAGAAACGCACGCTGGGCGCCGATGCGCTGGAGCCGAAGCGTATCAAGTACAAGCGTATCGCCAAGTAAAAGCAAAAAGGCAACGCAAGTTGCCTTTTTTATTGCTGTGGGAGAGGGGTCAGGCCGCTACCTCTTCTCTCCCATCATCTCTTTCACCAGCTCCACGCAACGCAGGAAGCGACCGTCGTAATCCGCCTCTTCCACATGCATATAGTCGATGTTGTTCGCTTTTAGCATCTCCACCAGCATGGTCTGGAACTCTTTCCTGTCCACTGAGCTGCCCAGGCTGCGCATCCCATCGGCCACCCACGGTGTGTTGTTCTCTACCAGGATCACCAGATCAAAGCGGTATTCGTCGATCAGCGCCTGTACAAACGGGTGTTCCCGGCCTTCGTATTTTTTACAGAACGCCTGGGTGGTGACGAAATCGGTATCGACAAACGCAACCTTGTTGGCGTATTTAACCGCGAAATCAATGTACTGCGCATGGCCCAGCGCGATTTTATCGTAGTCGGAATACTGGAGCGCCATCTCGTCGCCGCCGAGATGCGAAAAGACGTAATCGCGACCGTATTCCCAGGCGCTGGTGGTGTTAAAGATGTTCGCCAGTTTGTTGACCAGCGTGGATTTCCCGCTGGATTCCCCGCCGAGGATCGCCACGGTGCGTACGAAGAACGGCTTCACTTCCGTCGGGATGTACTCCCAGTAGCGGAATGGGTTCTCGCGGATCTGTGCCCCGCTGATGTTCATAAAGGTGCGTTTGGGGTCGATAAGCACCGTCTCCGTGCCCAGATGCTGTGGATATTGCAGCGCATCAGACTCTTCAGAGGTATAGATCCAGTTAGGCTGAATACCTTTTTCTTCCATAAACGCTTTAATGCCGTTACTCCACACGTCCCAGCCGTGCGGATAGGGCTCCATGCCCTCTTCATTAAAGGCATGAATGCGGATGTTCTTCTGGTATTTAAACGTCTGTAACAGCCAGCGCAGACGGTCTGACACAGTGGGCTGCTGCGACATGGCGCTCGCTTCGAACAGCTCCCGGTCGCGCTTCTCATCGTAGCCCATGATGATATGCAGTTCGTCCACCTGGCTACAGGCGCGCTGGATCAGATAGACATGCCCGGTATGCAGCGGATAAAACTTGCCGAACACCACGCCGATGTTCTTTTGCATACGCGGGAATTCAAGCCCCAGAAAGCGGTGCAGCGCTTCCAGCTTCTGCGCGCTGGGGCTTTTGATTTTGGCATTCAGCAGCTGGCTTAAGTAGCCTTTGGTCATTCCGCTGGCTTCCGCCACCTGCTGCAAGGTGCAGTTTTTCTGGCGGATTGCGGTTTTGAGATAGTCAAATGACGACATAAATTACGGTGCCTCCTGCAACTTCGAATAGGTAATTATAAGTCGTCAAAGACACTTAGCGCATCCGAGAGTTTTTTAACCGGGAACACTTTCATCCCGTCAGGCAGCTTTTTCGGTACGTTTGCCGCCGGGACAATGGCACGACGGAAGCCATGCTTCGCGGCTTCAGAAATACGTTCCTGACCACTCGGCACCGGGCGAATTTCCCCTGCCAGCCCCACTTCGCCAAACACGACCAAATCCTGCGGCAGCGGGCGGTTGCGCAGGCTCGAGACCATCGCCAGCAGCAGTGCCAGGTCAGCACTGGTTTCGGTCACTTTAACGCCACCCACCACGTTGACGAAGACATCCTGATCCGCCATCTGCAGGCCGCCATGGCGGTGCAACACGGCCAACAGGATGGCTAATCGGTTCTGTTCTAACCCGACCGCAACGCGCCGCGGGTTGCCCATCATGGAGTGATCCACCAGCGCCTGGATTTCAACCAGCAGTGGGCGCGTCCCTTCCCACAACACCATGACCGAACTGCCGGATGTCACTTCGTCACCGCGACTGAGGAAGATGGCCGACGGGTTGCTGACTTCACGCAGCCCTTGCTCGGTCATGGCGAAGACGCCTAACTCATTCACCGCGCCAAAGCGGTTTTTATGGCTACGCAGGGTCCGAAAACGGGAATCGGCATCCCCGTCGAGCATCACCGAACAGTCGATACAGTGCTCCAGCACTTTCGGACCCGCCAGCGAACCATCTTTGGTGACATGACCCACCATCACAATCGCCACCCCACGCGTTTTAGCGAAGCGCGTCAGGTAGGCGGCGGTTTCACGTACCTGGGCAACGCTGCCCGGTGACGACTGAATGTCCGCCATGTGCATCACCTGGATAGAGTCGATGACCATCAGCTTCGGCAGCTCTTCTTCTGCAATCATGCAGATCTGCTCGATGCTGGTTTCGGAGAGCATATTCAGGTTGCCGGTTGGTAGCCCCAGGCGGTGCGCACGCATCGCAACCTGCTGCAGCGACTCTTCCCCGGTGACATACAGGGTTTTCATGTTTTCGGCGAGCTTGCACATCGTTTGCAGCAGCAGAGTCGATTTCCCGGCCCCCGGGTTGCCGCCGATCAGGATTGCACTTCCTGGCACCACCCCGCCCCCCAGCACCCGATCAAACTCTTTAAAACCGGTCGAGAAACGCGGCAGAGCTTCAAGGCTGATGTCAGAGAGCTTCTGAACTTTAGACGTGCCCGCATTGCCCGCATAGCCGCTCAGGCGCTCGTTACGGGCAACGGTTGGCGAAGCGGCAATGCCGCGCACTTCGGTGATGGTATTCCATGCATGACAGGCGCTGCACTGCCCCTGCCAGCGCGGATAATCCGCACCACATTCATTACAGACAAATGCGCGTTTTGGAGCTTTCGCCACGTTTTACCTCGTTATTTCTGATTCAGGCTGCCGGAGAGAATGCAGAACACCCCCATCAGGTCAGCATGACGGATAATGACTTCCGTCTTTTCATTTACGGTAGGTTTGGCATGGTAGGCAATGCCCAGCCCGGCTACTTTGATCATCGGCAGATCGTTAGCGCCGTCACCGATCGCCACGGTCTGGGCAGCGGGAATGTCATACTTATCGGCCAGCCGCAGCAGGGTATTGGCTTTGTACTGAGCATCGACGATATCGCCGATGACGTTGCCGGTCAGCTTACCGTCACGGATCTCCAGTTCATTGGCGACCACGGCATCCAGGCGCAGTTTGTCGCGCAGGTAGTCGGCAAAGAAAGTGAATCCGCCAGAGGCGATCGCCACTTTCCAGCCCAGGGTTTCCAGCTTCAGCACCAGTTGGGTCAGGCCCGGCATCAGCGGCAGCTTCTCACGCACCTGCAGCAGGATATTGGCATCGGCATCCTTCAGCGTGCCCACGCGCTGCTTCAGGCTGGCCGTAAAGTCCAGCTCACCGCGCATCGCCCGCTCGGTCACTTCGGCCACCATCTCGCCGGTCCCGGCCAGTTTAGCGATCTCATCGATGCATTCGATCTGAATGGCGGTCGAATCCATATCCATCACCAGCAGTCCCGGCGTTTTCAGATGCGGGATTTTACCCAGCGGCGCGACATCAAACCCGGCATCGTGCGCCAGACGGGTGGCACGCGGGGTCAACGACCCGGCCAGACGGATGACATGATAATCTTCGACACACCAGGCAGCCACGATCACCATCGCCGCGCCAAGCTTGCTCTGATAACGCGTAAGCTGCTGTTTATCCAGGCCGCGTCCGTACAGCAGCCAGCCGCTACGGCCAGCGTGGTAATCCAGTGGCATTACCTCATCACCACTTAATGAGAGCGGCAATCCTGGCCAGAGAGGGACTTCATTGGGCAGGTCGCACCAGGTAATGTTTGGCATTAAAGCTCCTGTAAAATCGTTCGCGCCGGGAATCATCCAGGGGGTGAAAATAACGCATGAGGCTACCTTGTAACCATCACTTCTGGCAACATTAACCCGAAAATTTTCAGCAGGTGGAATATGGCTCGCGCAAAACTGAAATTCCGGCTTCATCGTGCCGTGATTGTCCTGTCCTGTCTCGCACTTCTGGTGGCATTGATGCAGGGTGCCTCGTGGTTCAGCCAGAACCATCAACGACAGCGTAATCCGCAGCTCGAAGAACTGGCCCGCACGCTGGCACATCAGGTGTCTCTCAACGTCGCCCCGGCAATGCATACCGAAACGCCAGATGAGAAGCGCATTATCCAGGTGCTCAATCTGCTGACAAAAGAGAGCCGGATCCTTGATGCCAGTGTCTATGACGAAGAAGGCGGTTTGATTGCCCGTGCCGGTGAGCATGTAGCCGTGCGCGACAGGCTGGCGCTGGATGGCAAAAAGGCCGGGGGCTACTTTAGCCAGCAGATTGTTGAGCCCATTCAGGGTAAAAACGGTCCGCTCGGCTATCTGCGCCTCACGCTCGATACCCATACTCTGGCCACCGAGGCCAAACAGGTGGATAACACCACCAATATTCTACGCCTGATGCTGCTGCTGTCACTGGCAATTGGGGTGGTACTGACCCGCACGCTACTGCAGGGCAAACGCACCCGCTGGCAGCAATCCCCTTTCCTGCTAACCGCCAGTAAATCGGTCCCGGAAGAGGAAGAGAGCGAAAAGAAAGATTAGTGGTAAAGTAGATGCTTGTTTCAGCAAAGGAAACCGCCATGTCTGATTTGCGCCTGCTTATCTCTGATTCGTATGATCCCTGGTTTAACCTTGCGGTGGAAGAGTGCATCTTCCGCCAGATGCCCGCCACGCAGCGGGTGTTGTTTCTGTGGCGCAACGCCGATACCGTGGTGATTGGTCGCGCGCAGAATCCGTGGAAAGAGTGCAATACGCGGCGCATGGAAGAGGACAACGTGCGGTTGGCGCGCCGCAGCAGCGGCGGCGGCGCGGTGTTCCACGACCTCGGTAATACCTGCTTTACCTTTATGGCCGGGAAACCCGAGTACGACAAAACCATCTCCACCCGCATTGTTCTCAACGCGCTGGAGGCGCTGGGCGCCCCAGCAGAAGCGTCCGGGCGCAACGATCTGGTGGTGAAAACAGCCGAAGGTGACAGGAAGGTTTCCGGCTCCGCCTATCGCGAAACGCCAGACCGGGGCTTCCATCACGGCACCCTGCTGCTGAATGCTGACCTCAGCCGCCTGGCGAACTACCTCAATCCAGACCAGAAGAAGCTCCAGGCCAAGGGCATTACTTCCGTGCGCGGTCGCGTCGCGAATCTGGTGGATCTGCTGCCCGGCGTGACGCATGAACAGATCTGCGAGGCCATTCGCGAGGCCTTCTTTGCCCACTATGGCGAACGCGTCGAAGCCGAAGTGATCTCCCCGGATAACACCCCGGACCTGCCGAACTTTGCTGAAACCTTTGCCCGCCAGAGCAGCTGGGAGTGGAACTTCGGCCAGGCGCCTGCGTTCTCCCACCTGCTGGACGAGCGCTTCACCTGGGGTGGCGTGGAGCTGCACTTCGACGTCGAGAAGGGCCATATCAGCCGCACGCAGGTGTTTACCGATAGCCTGAATCCGGCACCTTTAGAGGCGCTGGCGGCACGTCTGCAGGGGTGTTTATACCGTGCAGACAAACTGCAGCAGGCGTGCGATGCGCTGATCGCGGATTTCCCGACGCAGGAAGCCGAGTTGCAAGAGCTGTCGGCCTGGATTGCGCGTGCAGTGAGATAATGAGCTGGCCTACAGGACGCACCTGTCAGGCCATTTTTTTGACCATGACGCGTATTTCGTCCAGCCGGGCGATCATGCCAGATGCAATATGGCGGAAGCCGGCGCTGATACGTACGTCAGCCTGCAGGCTTTCCCAGAAGCGATACGCGAGGGGGAGCGCAAATTCCCAGGCCTGACGGGAAAGCCCGGCATCAAAACGCAGCTCACAGGGTTCCTGGCGGATGACGCCCTGACCGGTGGGAGCCAATGCCATCGGCAGCATGTCGTAAACAGGCGCCAGCTCAAGCGGCAGTCGGGAATAATAGAACGAGAGATTTCCGGCGTGCATGTCGCTGTTGCCAATCAGGCGGCCAAAAGCCCAAATCCGTTCGATGTGGGCCACTGTCTCTGGCGCAACAACACCGGCATTAACCAGCTTTGCCACTGCCAGCGGCCATGATGACGTGGCCGAAATGAATTCACTCTGCGTTGCCTCCAGCGAAACAATCGCCCGTCTTCCCGTTATCCCCACACAGTCAAATCGCGCGACCTGCAGGAATACCTGACCCTTTTCGCCCTGCAGCGCGGTTGACTCAGCGGCCGGGATCCCAGCCTGAGCCAGTATTCCGAGCGCAATGGCTTCGGCAAAGAGCAGATCGCACCAGCGCTCAGAAATGGGCGTTATCTGGGGGACAGTAAACTTAACCAGCACCGGCGTCGGGGCGATGCAGACAAATTTAGGCTGCTCGCCACCCGCAGACGAACCGACGATTTCTCCGGCAAGCGCTTCCAGAGAAAGCTGCTCATATTTTTGCTGCTTTTCGTCTTCCTGAATGACCTCGGGTTCGGTGCTGGCAAACCAGCGCTGGTAGTTTTCTTCTCCCACCAGCCAGCCGCCAAAGTTCTCCCCGGTAAACCGGCTGAGCGCATAAAGCACATCGCTTTCCTGCCACAGGCGAATATCGTCAGGCAGAGCGTACTGCTGCGCGAAGCGGCGTCCCCACGCCCGCCCCAAAAAGCCCTGCGGACGAAGATCGGTCAGATACCAGGGAAGCCCGTCAAACCATTCCCAGCCGCCTTCGGCATCCTTCACCAGACAACTTCCCTGCGGCCAGCAAGGATAGACATCGCCAAATTTGTACGCCCTGCCCTGCTCGTTCACACGCCAGAGCGGAAAAGTCGCAATGCCTCTTATCGGCCTGTTCAGGGCATAACGTGTGGCCCGCGCTTTGCCAAACTGGATCACGCGCACGTCAGCCCTGGTCAGACGTGAAAACGTCGCCTGGCTAACGCCTAACTGCCCACGCAGTTCTGGTGCAGAAACAGGGCCCTGTAAGAGCAGATCGTTTAACGCGTGCATGGGTGAATAGCTCGATGAATAGATACTTGAATAGATTTAATAGCACATCAGGCTGAAATGTATAGTGAAAGAGAAAATTAAGGCGGAGTTGATGAATAGATACGAGAAAAAAGGGGCAACAGTTGCCCCTTCAGAAAAACGTTACTCTTGATCGCCCAGAAGAACGGATTCCAGCGCGATTTTGATCATGTCGTTAAAGGTGGTCTGACGCTCAGCGGCAGTGGTCTGCTCATGAGTACGGATGTGGTCAGACACGGTGCAGATGGTCAGGGCTTTCGCGCCGAATTCCGCCGCCACACCGTAGATGCCAGCCGCTTCCATTTCCACGCCCAGGATGCCGTACTTTTCCATCACGTCGAACATTTCGCCGCCGTCCGGGGAGTAGAACAGGTCAGCAGAGAAGATGTTGCCCACGCGCGCGTCAACGCCCAGCGCTTTAGCCGCGTCGACCGCGTTACGCACCATGCCGAAGTCAGCAATGGCGGCAAAGTCGTGGTCTTTGAAACGCATGCGGTTAACTTTGGAATCGGTGCAAGCACCCATGCCGATCACCACGTCACGCAGTTTCACGTCCATGCGTACAGCACCGCAGGAACCCACACGGATGATTTTCTTCACGCCGAAATCGGTGATCAGCTCTTTGGTGTAAATGGAGCAGGACGGGATACCCATACCGTGACCCATTACGGAAATTTTGCGACCTTTGTAGGTACCGGTAAAGCCCAGCATGCCGCGAACGTTGTTCACTTCACGCACGTCTTCGAGGAAGGTTTCTGCAATGTGCTTCGCACGCAGCGGGTCGCCTGGCATCAAAACAACGTCAGCGAAATCGCCCATCTCTGCATTAATGTGTGGAGTTGCCATCGTTATATCCTTTCAGTTTTAAATGTACGAAGGGCGGGAATGTCCCGCCCAAGCTATCACAGCATGTTTTTGCCGTAGTCCATTGGGGAGGTACCGAAGTAGCTCGCAATGGTCTGGCCGATATCGGCGAAGGTTTCGCGATGGCCGAGCGATCCTGGTTTCACTTTCGGGCCGTACACCAGCACCGGGATGTGCTCACGGGTATGGTCGGTACCGGTCCAGGTCGGGTCGCAGCCGTGGTCAGCGGTCAGGATGATGATGTCATCTTCCTTCATCAGCTCCAGCAGCTCCGGCAGACGGCGGTCGAACAGTTCCAGACCGGCAGCATAACCGGCGACGTCGCGACGGTGGCCCCAGGAGGAGTCGAAGTCCACGAAGTTGGTGAAGACAATCGTCTTGTCGCCCGCTTCTTTCATCTCTTTGATGGTGGCATCGAACAGCGCGTCCAGACCGGTGGCTTTCACTTTTTTGGTGATACCACAGTTGGCGTAGATGTCCGCGATTTTACCGACCGATACGACCTGGCCGTCTTTCTCGTCAACCAGCTTCTGCAGTACGGTCGCGGCTGGCGGTTCAACGGCCAGATCGTGACGGTTGCCGGTACGCTGGAAGTTGCCTGGTTTGTCGCCGACAAACGGACGCGCAATAACACGGCCGATGTTGTAGCCACCTTCGGTCAGCTCTTCACGCGCGATTTCGCACAGCTCGTACAGGCGATCCAGGCCAAAGGTCTCTTCATGGCAGGCAATCTGGAACACGGAGTCAGCGGAGGTGTAGAAAATCGGTTTGCCGGTTTTCATATGCTCTTCGCCGAGCTGGTCCAGAATCACGGTACCGGAAGAGTGGCAGTTACCGAGGTAACCCGGCAGATTGCCGCGCTCAACCAGCTTATCCAGCAGTTTCTGCGGGAAGCTGTTGTCGTGATCAGAGAAATAGCCCCAGTCGAACAGAACCGGTACACCGGCGATTTCCCAGTGACCCGACGGAGTGTCTTTCCCGGAAGAGAGCTCGTGCGCCCAGGCGTATGCACCGACGACTTCCGCGTTAGCGTCCATACCGGCTGCAACTTTACCGGTAGAACCTTCATGCGCTTTCACCAGACCCAGACGGGTCAGGTTTGGCAGGTTCAGCGGACCCTGACGACCATTGTTTGCTTCGCCGTTTGCACAGGCTTCAGCGATGTGACCCATGGTGTCTGCACCGGTGTCACCAAAGCGATCTGCGTCTTCTGTAGCGCCGATGCCGAATGAGTCCAGCACCATAATAAATGCACGTTTCATATGTTCTCCGTACTCAGTGCTTCATAAAAAAGCGATCAGATCAGTATACCGCTATTCAGTAATGCGACGATAGACGGTTGGTGTGCTTTCTGGCGCTTTGTCCGCCAGAGTAATGGCCGCTTTCATCGCTTTAGCGGCTTCCTGCCAGCTGTTTTCGTCTTTGGCATGGATCACCGCCAGCGGACGCTGTCCATCAACGCTGTCGCCCAGACGGGCCATATCGGTAAAGCCAACACTGTAATCAATGCTGTCGGAGGCCTGACGACGACCACCGCCCATAGAGACCACCGCCATGCCCAGCGCGCGGGTATCCATTGCCGAAACAAAACCTTCCGTATCCGCATAAACGGCTTTGCTCAGCATCGCGGTAGGCAGGTATTTCGCGTAATTCTCTACGAAATCAGCCGGGCCTTTCTGCGCGGCGACCATGCGGCCAAAGATCTCTGCCGCTTTACCGTTATCCAGTACCGCCTGCAGTTTTGCACGCGCGTCGGCATCGTCCTGGGCAAGCTTGCCTGAAATCAGCATCTCAACGCACAGCGCCATGGTGACGTCGAACAGACGCGGATTGCGGTATTCGCCTGTCAGGAACTGCACCGCTTCGCGGACTTCGACGGCGTTACCGGCGCTGGACGCCAGCACCTGGTTCATGTCGGTCAGCAGCGCGGTGGTGCGCACGCCCGCACCGTTGGCGACGCCAACGATCGCTTCGGCCAGGGCTGCGGAGAGTTCATAGGTTGGCATAAAGGCGCCGCTGCCCACTTTCACATCCATCACCAGCGCATCCAGCCCTTCAGCCAGTTTCTTGGCGAGGATCGAAGCGGTAATCAGCGGGATGGAGTCGACGGTCGCGGTAATGTCACGCGTGGCGTAAAAACGCTTGTCCGCCGGAGCAAGTGAGCTGGTCTGGCCGATAATCGCCACACCCACATTTTTAATTATGTCGCGGAAGCGATTGTCATCCGGGAAGATATCAAACCCCGGGATGGCTTCCAGTTTATCGAGCGTGCCGCCGGTATGCCCAAGGCCACGCCCTGAGATCATCGGAATATAGCCGCCGCAAGCCGCGACCATCGGCCCCAGCATCAGCGAGGTGACATCACCCACGCCGCCGGTGGAGTGTTTGTCAACGATCGGGCCATTAAGATTCAGGCTCTTCCAGTCCAGAACGGTACCTGAATCCCGCATCGCCATGGTCAGCGATACACGTTCCGGCATCGCCATATCGTGGAAGAAAATGGTCATCGCCAGGGCCGCAATCTGCCCTTCAGAGATGGTGTTGTCACGAATACCGTTGATAAAGAAACGGATCTCTTCGTCGCTTAAAGCATGACCATCACGTTTTTTACGAATAATTTCTTGTGCGAGAAACAAGGGAACCCCCGGGGAATCAGGTTAAATGCGGCGGATGAACCGCCGCAGGGAATGAATCAATAGCTGCTGGCGCTCTTGCCGTCGCCGTGGCCCAGTGCTTTCAGCAGGCTTGCCAGCAGGCTGGATGCGCCAAAGCGGTAGTGACGGGAATCAGCCCAGTCGGCACCAAAGAGTTCATCAGCAATGGCCAGGAACTGCTGCGCATCTTCCGCAGTACGCACACCGCCCGCCGGTTTGAAACCAACGGTTTTTTCCACGCCCATATCGCGGATCACTTCCATCATGATGCGCGCGCTTTCCGGGGTAGCGTTGACCGGCACTTTACCGGTAGAGGTTTTGATAAAGTCAGCACCCGCTTTAATCGAGATTTCAGATGCTTTACGAATCAGCGCTTCTTCTTTCAGTTCGCCGGTCTCGATGATCACTTTCAGCAGCACATTTGCCGCCGCACAGGCCTCTTTACAGGCTTTAACCAGATCAAAGCCAACCTGCTCGTTACCGGCGATCAGTGCACGGTAAGGGAAGACCACGTCCACTTCGTCTGCACCGTAAGCGATAGCCGCGCGGGTTTCTGCCAGCGCGATCTCGATATCGTCGTTACCGTGCGGGAAGTTAGTCACAGTCGCGATGCGCACGTCCGGCGTACCCTGCTCGTTCAGGGTTTTACGGGCGATGGGAATGAAACGTGGGTAGATGCAGATCGCCGCGGTGTTGCCCACTGCGGTTTTCGCCTGATGACACAGGGCGATCACTTTCTCGTTGGTGTCGTCGTCATTCAGGGTAGTCAGGTCCATCAGTTTCAACGCGCGCAGGCTGCTTGCGGTTAAGTCGGTCATAACATTCTCCAGGCATATAGCCGTAAAATTGTACCTTGCGGGTCTGTGAGTATTCTAACATTCACCCGCATCCTCACTTCGACATTCATCACAGTTAATGAAATACACATACAACTTTGCATAACTGTAATGCGATCAACTTCAAATAATTTGGCTGTAACTGCCGGTTAAAGCACCAGGCACCCGCGCAGGATCAAAGGCGGACGGCGGGACTCTTTTTACACTCTTCCCCACTTTTGCAGCAGAATAAGGAAGCGACAATGTCCACAGCCAGTCCCGATACCCTGCAACAACGTTGCCAGAAAATTGTGACAAGCCCGGTGTTAAGTCCCGAACAAAAACGCCACTTTCTGGCGCTGGAGGCAGAAAATAATCTGCCCTATCCTGCCCTGGCGTCTGAAGCGCGCCTCGCACTGGAAGCCGGGTATATCTGCGATATGTTTGAAGGCCATGCGCCCTACAAACCGCGCTATGTGCTACCCGACTATGCGGCGTTCCTGGCAAAAGGCTCACAATGGCTGGAGCTGGAAGGGGCACAGGATCTTGATGATGCCCTGTCTCTACTCACTATTCTTTACCACCACGTCCCGTCCGTGACTTCGATGCCGGTGTTTCTCGGGCATCTCGATACGCTGCTGCAACCCTATGTTAGAATTCTAACACAAGACGAAGTCGATAACCGAATAAAACGTTTCTGGCGCTATCTCGATCGTACCCTGCCGGATGCCTTTGTCCATGCCAATATTGGCCCGGCGGATGGCCCCATCACTCGGGCAATTTTACGCGCCGATGCAGAACTCAAGCAGGTTTCACCGAATCTGACCTTTATCTACGATCCGGCGATCACCCCTGACGATCTGCTGCTGGAAGTGGCCAAAAACATCTGCGAGTGCAGTAAACCCCACATCGCCAACGGCCCTGAAAATGATAAAATTTTCACAAAAAACCGTTTTGGCGTGGTCAGTTGTTACAATTCCCTGCCGCTGGCAGGCGGCGGAAGCACCCTGGTGCGCCTCAATCTGAAGGCGATTGCGGAGCAAAGCGACGGCGTTGAAGACTTCTTTACCCGCAGCCTGCCGCACTATTGCCAGCAGCAGATCGCCATCATTGATGCCCGGTGTGATTTCCTCTATCAGCAATCCGGCTTCTTTGAGAATAGCTTCCTCGTCAAGGAAGGGCTGATCGAGGCCGACCGTTTTGTGCCAATGTTCGGCATGTACGGTCTGGCAGAAGCAGTGAACGTGCTGTGCGAGAAAGCCGGGCTCAGCGGACGATACGGTAAAGATGCGCAGGCCAACGCGCTGGGGTATCGCATCAGCGAACAGCTGGCCGCCTTTGTAGAAAACACCCCAGTGAAACATGGCTGGCAGCAGCGGGCGATGCTGCACGCCCAGTCGGGGATCAGCTCGGATATTGGCACCACGCCGGGGGCGCGCCTGCCTTATGGCGATGAACCCGATCCCATCAGCCATTTGCTGGCCGTGGCACCGCATCACCAGCACTATCACGCCGGGATCAGCGACATCCTGACCCTCGACGAGACCGTCAAACGCAATCCGCAGGCGGTGGTGCAGCTCTGCCTGGGTGCCTTCCGCGCCGGGATGCGCGAGTTCAGCGCCAACGTCGCGGGCAACGATCTGGTGCGCGTCACCGGTTATATGGTGCGGCTGTCCGATCTGGAAAAATACCGCGCAGAAGGATCGCGCACCAACACCACCTGGCTGGGTGACGAGGCCGCCCACAACACCCGAATCCTGGAGCGCCAGCCGCGCGTGATAAGCCATGAACAGCAGATGCGCTTTAGTTAGTCAGGTTATTCCCTTCTCCTGCGTCGACGGGCCGGGCAGTCGCCTGGCCCTGTTCCTGCAGGGCTGCAACCTGCGCTGTAAAACCTGCCACAACCCGTGGACGATAGGCCGTTGCAACGACTGCGGGGAGTGCGTGCCGCACTGTCCGCACGATGCGCTGAATATCCAGGCCGGACGGGTCTGGTGGGAAGAGAGCCACTGTCAGCAGTGCGACACCTGCCTGCGGCTCTGCCCGCAGCAGGCCACGCCGATGGCGCAGCGCATGAACGTGGAAGAGGTGCTGGCCCAGGTTCGCAAGGTCGCGCCCTTTATCACCGGCATTACCGTCAGCGGTGGCGAAGCCACCACCCAGCTGCCGTTTGTGGTGGCGCTGTTCGCGGCGCTGAAAGCCGACCCGCAGCTTCAGCATCTGACCTGTCTGGTGGACAGCAACGGCCTGCTCAGCGAAACCGGCTGGCAAAAACTGCTCCCGGTGTTTGACGGCGCGATGCTGGATTTAAAAGCCTGGGGCAGCGCGCAGCACCAGTTTTTGACCGGGCGTGATAACGCTACGATCAAGCACAGCATTCGCTGGCTGGCGGCGCATCACCGGCTGAGCGAGCTGCGCCTGCTGGCGATCCCGGACCATAGTGATTATCTGACCCATCGGCAGGCACTGGTGAATTTTATCCGCCGATTAGGCAACGTTCCCGTCAGAATCAACGCGTTTCACGCCCATGGGGTGTATGGCGAAGCCAGTCGCTGGCGCAGTGCGACGCCAGAGGATGTCGAACCGCTGGCGCAAATGCTGGAGAGCCATAGAATCAGGGTGATCCGTCCGGCGCTGTATCTATAGCGGAAGATCGAACAAGGTGCGGGTGTTGTGCAGCAGCGCGTCGGCAATCTCGTCCGCAGGTTCGCGACGCAGTTCACACAGGGTGGCGAATACCCGCGCCACCTGCTCCGGGCGGTTAGGCTGGCCCTGAAACCCATTCAGCGGCATATCCGGCGCGTCTGTTTCCAGTAACAGGGCGGAGAGCGGCAGTTGGGCCATCACATCGCGGGTTTTACTGGCCCGCGAATAGGTGATGGTGCCGCCGACGCCAATCTTATAGCCCATCTCCACAAAGCGCTGCGCCTGCTGCAGGCTGCCCGCAAACCCGTGCACCACTCCGGTACGCGGCAGATCCTGACGCTTAAGGTGCATCGCCATCTTGTCATGGGTGCGTCGCGAATGGAGGATCACCGGCAGATCGTAGCGTTTTGCCAGCTTCAGCTGCGCGTCGAGGATCGTCTCCTGACGATCGAACTGCGGATCCTGACGATAGAGATCGAGCCCGATCTCCCCGATAGCCACCAGCTTGTGTGGCCGCGCGGCGATCGCGGCTTCCAGTTGTTCCAGGTGCGCATCACGATGGGATTCAATCACAATCGGATGCAGGCCGAGGGCGATATACAGCGCCGGAAAGCGTTCGCCCAATTGCTGCACACGCGCCATGCTGGCCACATCAATAGCCGGAACAATAATCGCTTCAACCCCGGCGTCGGCGGCCCGCTGAATGCTGGCGGGTTCATCGTCGGTAAAAGGAGGAAAGTCAAAGTGGCAATGGGTATCAACAAAACGGTAAGTCACGCCTGATCCTCGTTATCAAACAGGGTGTCATTCGCCTGAGGTGCAATCACCAGCGGCGTAATGGCAATGTCGTTGGCCACGCTCGCCGGGGGCACCACCATCGTGGTCGGGGCAAGGATCCGTGCATGCCGCCGCAGCGGGGGTTGTTCGGCCAGTAATTTACCCACCGTGGCGAGGAAATAACGCCCGCACAGGCGACCGGTTTTGTAGTCCTCGCGAAGGGCGGGCACCCTACTGCCCAGCGCCTGACTTCTCAGCGGCCTCGGCGGGTAGATTTCGATGATCCGCAATTTGCCCGGCGGCTTTTCGATAAAGCGCTGAATGGTGTGGTAGCTGGCCTCATGATGCGACACCAGATTGAGCATCGGCTGCAGGCTGCTGTCACCCAGCCAGCGCTCCATCCGCCTCAGCCACTGCGGGGTATAGTACATCTGCGAAGGGACGGTACGGATCACGACGATCGTTTTTGCCCCGCGCCGGGCCGCCTCCTGCACCGGGATCGCATCGCTGACGCCGCCATCCAGATACGAAATCCCATCCAGCAACGCGCCGGTGCGATAGAAACCAGGTATCGCGCTGGAGGCGCGAAGAATATCCAGCCAGTTCTCCTTCAACGGCGAAAAGTAGCCCGGGGTGTAATCATCCCCGCGACACGCACACATCCAGAAGGCTTTGCCGGTATCAAACAGGCGCGAGGCATTATCCATCGCCAGCGGCATCTGGCTGGCGGTAGCATCCAGCAGCCAGTCGAGATCGATAAGATTGCCACCGCGCACAAAGCGCAGTGGGTCGAAGAACTCGCGGGAAGTGGTGTAACGCATGATCACTTTGCGGGCGTAGCCCGGCTGATTGCAGACGTAGGCCGAGAGATTTTGCGCCCCGGCTGAGGTGCCAAAAAAGAGATCGAACGGGTTGAACTGCGCGCGCATAAATTCATCCAGCACGCCAGCCGTGAAGATCCCTCGCTGACCGCCGCCTTCGCACACCAGTGCGACCTGGCCCGGGCGAAAGGGCTTGAGCGCCAACGGCGCAATATTGCCGAGCGTAACCGGAATTCGCTGCCCCACGTGCTTCCCTTTTTTTATTGTTCTGTTACTACACAGTAGCGTAATCCCGCTACATTTCTCAAATTGAGTGAGGCATTTAAAGAAAAAGGCCCCTGTAAAAACAGAGGCCCTTTTGTAAACGTAACGGTAAGCGACGCTATGGACGGCGTCGTCCAGTGAACAGGCTGACCAGGAACAGAATAATACCGACCACGAAGACGATTTTCGCTGCGCCCGCTGCGGTACCTGCCAGACCACCAAAACCCAAAGCGGCGGCAATTAACGCGATAACCAGAAAAATGATGCCCCAACGAAACATAAGACTCTCCTTTACCATAGTTAATGTCGACCGCTGTCCGTGAGCGCTCAGGATGCTCACTGCGATGTCCATCTCATTCTTAAATTCTTATCTCGCCATCTGGCCGTAGCCAGATGGTCAAATTGTAGACTTTATTTTACTTTCAGATCGTTTTTGACACTTTTCACGCCATCAATGGCTTTGGCAATACTCTCGGCACGGTCGCTTTGCGCGCTCGAATCCACGGTACCGCTCAGCTGAACGACGCCATCGGTTGTTTCAACTTTCACTTTGCGCGACGGGACGATGTCATCAGCCAGCAGCTTGGCTTTCACTTCGCTGGTGGTGGCGGTGTCACCGGCATAGCCCTTGGCGGTGGTCTCTTTACCGTCACGTACGTGCAGTTTGTCGCTGACGGAGGCTACGCCCTCAACACCTTTCGCCACGGTCACAGCCTGTTCAGCCTGCGCCTGGCTCTCAACGAAGCCGCTCAGGGTGACAACACTCTTATCCGTTTTAACGGAGATGTCGGTACTCTTGATGTTCTCATGATCAACCAGGGCCGCTTTCACCTTCGCCGTGATTGCGCTGTCATCCATGTAGTTACCGACTTTATTCATTGAGCTATCGATTTTTTCCCCTGCGGTATTGGTGGTGGATTCCGCCATTGCAGAGCCGCATACCAGTGCACTACCCATCATTACCGCCAGCAGAGTTTTCGAAATGTTCAGTTTTTTAGTATTCATCGATGTATTCCTTTGGTTTGCTCCGAATTCGAGCGATACATATCTGTTTAAGTAGCCATTCATACTACCAATCAACACTCGGGCAAGATGACGACCTTATCAACACGTATTGAGTAGAGCTTTCATCTGCGCCCGGTGCTAAACACTGAGTTAAATATAGATCACAATCCGAGGGCTGCTTTTAGAATTGGTTAAAAAACGAGCAGTAATGGGCAAAAGGCGATGAATTAAGAAAATTCCGCAAGGGATTAATAAGGCTGGGATTTAAGAAGAGCACGGCGGCTGCCGTGCTCTGGGACGGAATTAATGCTCGCGCGTTTTGCGGAACTGCACGTCAGGGTAACGCTCATGCGCCAGGTTCAGATTCACCATGGTTGGGGCGATATAGGTCAGGTTATCGCCGCCGTCGAGGGCCAATTGGATCTCGTTCTTACGCTTAAATTCTTCGAATTTCTTCACGTCAGAACATTCAACCCAGCGCGCTGTCGCCACGTTGACCGATTCGTAAATCGCTTCAACGTTGTATTCGCTCTTCAGACGGGCAACGACCACGTCGAACTGCAGCACACCCACCGCACCCACAATCAGATCGTTGTTGGAGATTGGACGGAACACCTGGACCGCCCCCTCTTCCGACAGCTGAACCAGACCTTTCAGCAGCTGTTTCTGCTTCAGCGGATCGCGCAGACGAATACGACGGAACAGCTCCGGCGCGAAGTTCGGAATACCGGTGAACTTCATCATCTCGCCCTGGGTAAAGGTATCGCCAATCTGAATGGTGCCGTGGTTATGCAGGCCGATGATATCGCCCGGATACGCCTCTTCAACGTGCGAACGGTCACCCGCCATAAAGGTCAGCGCATCGGAGATCACCACGTCTTTGCCGGTACGGACCTGACGCAGCTTCATGCCTTTTTCATATTTACCGGACACCACGCGCATAAACGCCACGCGGTCACGGTGTTTCGGGTCCATGTTGGCCTGAATTTTAAACACGAAGCCGGTGAACTTCTCTTCGCTGGCGACCACTTCACGGGTGTCGGTTTTGCGCGGCATCGGCTGTGGCGCCCATTCCACCAGGCCATCCAGCATATGGTCTACACCGAAGTTACCCAGCGCGGTACCGAAGAATACCGGCGTAATTTCACCGCTCAGGAACAGCTCTTTGTCGAACTCGTGGGAGGCGCCTTTCACCAGCTCCAGCTCTTCGCGCAGCTGCTCTACCAGCTCTTCGCCGACCGCTGCGTCCAGATCCGGGTTATCCAGACCTTTAACAATGCGCACTTCCTGGATGGTGTGACCTTTACCGGTCTGATACAGATAAACTTCGTCTTTATAAAGGTGGTACACGCCTTTAAACAGCTTGCCGCAGCCGATTGGCCAGGTGATAGGGGCACAGGCGATCTTCAGCTCACGCTCCACTTCATCCATCACTTCCATCGGATCGCGGATGTCACGGTCAAGTTTGTTCATAAAGGTCAGGATCGGCGTATCGCGCAGACGGGTAACTTCCATCAGCTTACGGGTACGGTCTTCTACACCTTTCGCGGCATCGATCACCATCAGGCAGCAGTCCACCGCCGTCAGAGTACGGTAAGTATCTTCGGAGAAGTCTTCGTGACCCGGGGTATCCAGCAGGTTCACCAGGCAGTCGTGATACGGGAACTGCATCACGGAGGTGGTAATCGAGATACCACGCTGCTTTTCCATCTCCATCCAGTCGGATTTCGCATGCTGGCTGGAGCCACGGCCTTTTACCGTACCGGCGGTCTGGATTGCCTGTCCGAATAACAGCACCTTTTCGGTGATGGTGGTTTTACCGGCATCCGGGTGAGAAATAATGGCAAAAGTGCGGCGTTTGGCCACCTCTTGCAAAAAAGGAGACAACGTCATAATCAAATCTTCTTTTAAAAGCGCGGCAGTAAGCCACGCATCATGAATACGAAAATGCGGCTATTTTACCCATCAATGGGGGGCAGGCAATCAATGTTTACACAGGAGTTGCTCCAGTTCGCTCAGGGAGGTCACGGTCCAGGTGGGAGTGATCCCCTCCGGCAGGGCGCGGTTGTGCGCATTCAGCCAGCAGGTAGAGAGTCCGGCATTGATACCGCCAAGGATATCCGACTCTGCCGTATCACCCACCATCAGTACTTTTGCCCGATCCGGGTTGCCCGCCTGTGCCAGCGCGTAGTCGAAGATCCGCGCGGCCGGTTTTGCCACGCCCACCTGCTCGGAGATCACTAACAAATCAAAATAGTCACGAAAACCGGTCCGCTCAAGGCGGATCTGCTGCAGTGCGGTAAAACCGTTGGTAATGATGCCAAGCCTGGCTTTTCCTTTCAGGGAGTCCAGCAGCGACGCCGCTCCCGGAAGCGGCGCGCAGATGGCGGCCATCGCATTCAGGAACGCATTGTTTAAGTCACCCGCCGGGACGCTAAGGCGCTCAGACCACCCCTGGAAACGCTGATTCTGCAGCTGTAACGCGCTAATGGCGCCGTTCTGGTAATCCACCCACAGCGGTTTGTTCACCGCCTGGTAATCCTGGAAATCTTCAGCGGTGAAGGTCACGCTGTAGTCGAGAAACATCCGCTGTAAGCCGCCATACGCGTCAAAGGTAAACAGCGTTTCGTCGGCATCAAAAAAAATCCAGTCCCAGTTCATCGTTACAACCTTATTTTGTTATCCAAGCGGCAGAGCCATGATGATGGCGTCTTCACGTCCTTCTGCGGTGGGGTAATAATTGCGGCGAAGGGTCGCTTGATTAAAGCCCAGGCTTTCATAGAGTTTGATCGCCGCAGTGTTTGAAGCCCGCACTTCCAGCCACAGGGTGAAAACGTCCCGGGCTTCCAGCTCGCAAATTAAATGTTCCAGCAGTTCCCTGCCCAGCCCACGACGCTGGAAAGCCGGATCGACGGCAATGTTAAACAGCGTGGCCTCATCAAGCACCACCTGGGTGATAGCGAATGCGGCAAGCTGGCTGTCGACATCAAGGCGATAGTTCAGATAACGCTCGCCCTGGTTGCTGGCAAAGGTTTTTTCACTCCACGGAAAAGCGTGGGCGCGTTTTTCGATGTCAAAAGCCTGGGCTAAATCAGTCGTCGTGAGGGAAGAAATTGTGTTCATGTTCGCAGATTTGTTGCCACAGCGCGCGACGTGCCGCCGGGTTTACTTTAAGTTCGTCCAGCACCGGAGTGGTCAGCGTGCCACCCTCCAGTGCCATGTCTTCTGCTACACCAAGCTGCCAGCTGTTGCATCGGCTGCCTTGCGGGAGCATCGCGACGCGGTCTGGCGTCAGTTGCAGCACCTGATCGGTGTCCACGTTCAGGGCACGGAGCACGTCAGTAATCACCGGTTCGCTCAGGGCCGGCAGGCTCTGCGCCACCATCACCAGACGGATGTGCGCGGGAAGCGAGATGGCGATTTCGCCCTGTAAGGCCGCCGGGCGACGCAACGCCCACTGGGTGATGCCCAGCTGCTGTAATTGCCTGTCTCGTCGGGATGCCATTACCAAAACTCCTGTCTGTCAGGCGCGTAAATATACCAAACTCGTCGAATCTGCGCCAACAAACAACTATAATCCGTCCCCTTATTCCTTGAGGAGTTTTTCATGTCTGCATTTACCCCGGCAAGTGAAGTCTTGCTGCGCCACAGTGATGATTTCGAACAAAGCCGTATTCTGTTTGCCGGAGATATGCAGGATGACCTGCCTGCTCGTTTCGACTGCGCCGACAGCCGCGCGCATACCCAGCAATTCCACCACTGGCAGCTGCTGAGCCGTCAGATGGAAGAGCGCGTCCGCTACAGCCTGGTGGCGGAAGAGAGCGATGTGGCTGACTGCGATACGCTGATCTACTACTGGCCTAAGAACAAGCCAGAAGCCCAGTTCCAGCTGATGAACCTGCTCTCGCTGCTGCCGGTGGGCTGCGATATTTTCGTGGTCGGAGAAAACCGCAGCGGCGTGCGCAGTGCCGAGCAGATGCTGGCGGAGTACGCCACGTTGAACAAAATCGACAGCGCGCGTCGCTGCGGCCTGTATCACGGTCGTCTGGACAAGAAGCCCGCGTTTGATGCAGAAAAATACTGGGGCGAATATCAGCTCGATGACCTGACCATTAAAACCCTGCCGGGCGTCTTCAGCCGTGATGGTCTCGATGTGGGCAGCCAGCTGCTGCTCTCCACCTTTACGCCGCACACCAAAGGCAAAGTGCTGGACGTAGGCTGCGGCGCGGGCGTGCTGTCCGTCGCGCTTGCCAGCCACTCGCCAAAAGTGCGTTTGACCCTGACTGACGTCAGCGCCCCGGCAATCGAAGCCAGCCGCGCTACGCTTGCCGCAAACGGCATCGAAGCCGAGGTATTTGCCTCTAACGTCTTGTCCGAAGTGACCGGTCGCTTCGATATGATTATCTCCAACCCACCGTTCCATGACGGGATGGAAACCAGCCTCGAAGCCGCACAGACCTTGATCCGCACCTCGGTTCGTCATCTGAACAGCGGCGGCGAGCTGCGCATCGTGGCCAACGCCTTCCTGCCGTATCCAAAAGTGCTGGATGAAATCTTCGGCTTCCACGAAGTGCTGGCGCAGACGGGCCGCTTTAAAATTTACCGCGCAATCATGACCCGTCAGGCGAAGAAGTAACCTTTGACGTCAACAAATCGGCCTGATGGATAAATCAGGCCGAATTTGCAGCAATCACAACATCCCGCTCATTTATCTGTTGACGAAAATCTGAAACTCTCTAGAATGCGCCTCCGTGGTTACGATACTTTTTTGGGTATCGATGGTATGCGAAGGTGGCGGAATTGGTAGACGCGCTAGCTTCAGGTGTTAGTGTCCTTAGGATGTGGGGGTTCGAGTCCCCCCCCTCGCACCAATAACCATGTAGTAAATGATATCGCTTGCACTGGGCGAAGGTGGCGGAATTGGTAGACGCGCTAGCTTCAGGTGTTAGTGTCCTTAGGATGTGGGGGTTCGAGTCCCCCCCCTCGCACCAACGAGGCGATATCAAAAAATAAGATGACTGTGCGAAGGTGGCGGAATTGGTAGACGCGCTAGCTTCAGGTGTTAGTGTCCTTAGGATGTGGGGGTTCGAGTCCCCCCCCTCGCACCAATTATCTTATCTCTCTCCCGATGTTCCCTTCTGAATTTCTTTATTTCAAACTCATTGCAATCACCCACATGCCCGCAACCAGCGCGACGCACGATGGTAGCAACACAAAATGCCGCAGCTGTTTATGCCAGATCATGGCGGATGAAATCAGCAAGCCCGAGACGATAATCACTTTCCAGACCATCAGCGAAAGATCGGTATACGCCAGGCCGGTAATCATCGCTCCCGGCAGTAACACTCCCCACCCACTCCCCAACGCTCTGCTCAGCATAATATCTCTCTCGTTTCGATAATGATAACCAATATCATATGACATAATTTCTCATCTGTCAGCCTGCCAGCAGATTGTGTAAAAAATCTTGCGATTGGCGCGGCCTATAGTTAGGATTGGCAATCATTATCATTTAGATTTCTATCCAGTCCGCTTATGGCCATACGTTCCGCACAAGCCGTTGACAGTCTTATCTGGCACACCCGTCTTCCGTCCGGGCCTTCTGCGCTCGCGGATGCGATGCGTGACGCGATCACCGAGACCCGTGCGCACCTGCTGGATTTCATTAAGCTGGACGAACCCCATCCTCATACCGCCCTGACGCTGGCCCAATGGCGACGTCCGAGCGAATTGCAGTCGCTGCTGGCTATCTACTCCGATCATATCTATCGCAACCAGCCGACCCTGACGCGGGAAAATAAGCCGCTGCTGTCGCTGTGGGCGCAATGGTATATCGGGCTGCTGGTGCCACCGCTGATGCTGACGCTGCTCACGCAGGATGTTGCGCTGGATGTCTCTCCGGAACATTTCCACGTTGAGTTTCACGAAACCGGGCGCGCCGCCTGCTTCTGGATTGACGTGCATGAAGATCGCCAGACAACGGTACTCTCAGCGCAACAGCGGATGGACGTGCTGATTACCCGTGCGCTGATCCCGGTGATCGAGGCGCTGGAAGAGACGGGTGAGATCAACGGCAAACTTATCTGGAGCAATACCGGCTATTTAATTCACTGGTATCTGAACGAGATGAAACCGCTGCTGGGTGATGAGAAAGTGGAAGCGCTGCGCCAGGCATTTTTCTTTGCCCGCCAGCTGTCGGATGGCCAGGACAACCCGCTTTTCCGCACCGTGGTACCGCGTGACGGGCTGCTGGTTCGCCGTACCTGCTGTCAGCGCTATCGCCTGCCAGATGTACAGCAGTGCGGTGACTGCACGCTGAAATAGTTTCATGAATGGTGAGTGCGGTCTGGTGCCCTCACCCTCTCCCTCTCCCTCTCCCTCTCCCACCGGGAGAGGGTACACACATTTAAAACGGCAACCTTTTGGTTGCCGTTTTGCTTTTATTACGCCACCTGCTGACTCTCTTCTTCTGCCCGCTGTGCCTCTTCCGCTTCCTGCTCCAGCAACTGCTTCTCGTACACTTTAAAGAACGGGTAGTAGATGATGGCAGAAACCAGCGCTAACAGCACAACAAGTACCGCCGCGCGGAAATCCCAGCCCAGCGCCCACGCCGCACCCACGGGTGCCGGTGCGGTCCAGGGTACGACGGAAATCACACGACCAATCAGATCCAGCTTCATCGCCGCCCACGCCAGCACCGCATTCACCATCGGTGCCAGCAGGAACGGAATGAAGAACACCGGGTTCATTACGATTGGCGTACCGAAGATCACCGGTTCGTTGATATTGAAGATACTCGGCACAACGCTCAGACGGCCAATCGAACGCAGGTGCGCTGACCGGCTGCGCAGATAGCAGAACACCAGCCCCATCGTTGCCCCGGAACCGCCAATGACGATAAAGAACGTCCAGAACGCTTCCATGAAGATATGCGGCAGCGGCGCGCTCTGTGCCAGCGCCGTCTGGTTCATCCCCAGGTTGGTGAGCCAGAACATCTGCAGCATACCGGAGACAATCGCCGCCCCGTGGATCCCCGCAAACCACAGCAGGTGACCAATCAGCACCGCCAGCAGAATGGCAGGCAGTGAGTCAGCCGCGGAAACCAGCGGTTTAAAGATCGCCATAATCGCCTGCGGGATCAGCATGCCAAACTCAGACTGAATAAACAGGCTCAGCGGATACAGCGTGAGCACTACCACCAGCACCGGGATCAGCAGGTCGAAGGAGTTCTTGATCATCGGCGGCACCTGCTCAGGCAGGCGAATACCAATGTTGTGCGCTTTCAGAAAACGCATCATCTCCACACAGTAGATCGCCACCAGAATTGCGGTGAAGATCCCCGTACCACCCAGGCTATCAACCGGCAAGGTGCCTTTGGTTTTGGGTGCCGCCACCAGCAGAAACGCCATCAGCGACAGCATGGCGCACATGAAGGGATCGAGCTGATGCGACTTAACGTAATGCTTGCCCAGGTTGTAGGCGATCGCCGCGCAGATGTAGAGGGACATCACGCCCATCGTCATATCAAACGGGGTCAGGATCTGGCCCTCAAACTGCTTCGCCATGTCCAGCCAGGCCCGGGCAAAACCCCAGGTGGTCTCCGGCGAAAACGGCGGATAGGCAAACACCAGCAAGAACGAGCCGACAATCATAAACGGCATCGCAGAGATAAAGCCGTCGCGGATCGCCATGACGTGACGTTGGGAAGAGATACGTCCGGCAATAGGGCTGACATAATTTTCGACAAAACGGAATATCAGGTTAAACGCAGCATGGTTGGTAGACATAACGGCTCTCCTCTCAGACGATCGTTTCGGGCGCTGTCACGCCGTACGTTGTTCCATATACCACTTTCACCACCTTGCTGGTTCGCTTACCAGCGGTACTGCTCAAACGGCCAGGTTTCATAGTCGACTCTTATTATGGGATACAGGGGAAATGACGTAATCAGTATTAATCCCTGCTCAGCGGTTCTGCAACCGGTTACTGTAACCGGTTTCCGTGAATGTGAAGAGGATCCAGAAATCGCTGATACTGGATGTTTTTTACTTGAGGGATATTAAGAGAGCATAATTTCATATGACGGATTACGCAGAGTATTTTTCTGGAGGAAACAATGAGTTTGCAGTCTGTGCGCCAGTTTTTTGCCGATCACGCTCCGGACATTGAAGTGATTGAGCTTGGTCAGAGTACAGCCACCGTTGCACTGGCTGCCGAGGCGCACAACGTCGCGCCGGGTCAGATAGCAAAAACGCTGTCGCTGAAAATTAAAGATGAGGTGATCCTCGTGGTCGCCAAAGGTGATGCCCGCCTCGATAACAAAAAGCTGAAGCAAACATTTGGCGCAAAAGCCCGAATGTTGAGCAGCGACGAAGTGGTCACCGTAACGGGTCACCCTGTTGGCGGGGTCTGCCCCTTCGGGCTGGAAAATCCGCTGTCGGTGTTTTGCGATATTTCACTGAAACAGTACGACGAGGTACTACCTGCAGCAGGGGCTATTCACAGCGCGGTGCGTATCTCCCCGGAAAGGATGGCGGATATTACCGGTGCACAATGGGTAGACGTCTGTCTGTGAGGGCTGCGCCAGAACCTCTGGCGCAAATTTGTTAATACTGCACTATGAATGCAGCGTGGAAAGAAAGCGCGGTGTGCGTTGATCTGCCACCGGGAAGTGCGTCAGGATATCCCCCGCGTCCAGCAATCCTACATCCGAACGCACACCGAGCTTCACCATGGCGTTAAACTTATGCGCGCGAATGGTTTTGATGTTCCGATCCAGCCGAAGCGCAATTTCGGGGATGGAGAAACCGCAAGACATAAACTGTAAAATGGCGCGCTCGGTCGGACTCAGCAACCGGACACGATGCATATTCCTGGGGCTGATCATGCTGTCACTCGAACGACAACTCTCGTTGAGTAATTTGCCGAGTTGATCCTTCAATATTACCAGCGGATCCGATTTGAGGATAAGCCCATGCAGATGTGAAGGGGAAAGCTGTTCAATCAGGCTCGCTTCTTGACCGTCTGATGCCAGAACAATGCGCTGAGTTGTACTGTGCGACAAAGCCAGTTCTTTAATACACTCCAGGCAATTACGACGTTCTTCTCGCTTATCCGTTAATGAATAAATTAATGAAGAATAAGAAACAGAATTAAGTGATGACTGGAAAGTTTTTAAGTCTTTAAAAAAATGTAACGTAAAGGTGTTAAGTATCGGGCTGGTAAAAAGGTGTTTCAGACCCACAGCACTCATGATGCACTTTTCGACGATAGCGATATGCCTCGTTGCGGCGCTCTTTTCCATTCGTCTTGATCTCCATTGGCTGAGAATAAACTCAGCTCTTTAATTCCCTTGGTGCTGTTTATCCACGCAAACATTTCGGCATTGCTGCGTAAAGAGAGCCTTCTCATCGCGCTATTCTTTTGCGCGCTCACCGTTTTATTGCTCTTCTTGAGTAACGCGGCGATCTGGTTAATTCCCCAGCCTTTTCCCAATAAGCGTAATACCTTACGTTCAGAAAATGTCAGCATGACATCATCACGATCGTCTTCGAGTTCTTCCGCGTTGGGTTTGAGCAGCGACTTGCTGACACGTTCGGCGCTTTCGCTTCCGGCCTTGATTACGTTGATCACTACGTCAACAGACTCCATCTCGGAAAGAACCGTACTCTGTGGTCGTATTAATAATTCAACAGCAAGGGGATAGAAGACGCGCGGGATCATAAATATCCAGTGGATATCCCTGTACTGATTCTGTAGTGAACAATATTGCTCACAAACCTGGCGAGGATTTCGCAGAACACCCGAGAAATCGGCAATAATTACGGTGGCACGGCGTAACTGAAGAAGGGTCAAATCTTCATAAGAACGGCAATATGAACATTCATATTCTTGAAAACAATGTGACAGAACTCCACCCAAACCGGTTTGTATAATGGGGGATTTGCTGATGATAATTGCATGCTTACAACTCAATGGGGACATATGCGCTCCGAATCCATTCATACGTCTGCCCGGCGCATTCATTCATTTGAATTACCCGAACCTTTGACGGGACGCCGTGTAACGTAATCTATTATCCTTGTTTTTAGCTGAGTAAAATGAGAGAGCAAATAAAATTGTTCATCGCAGATTTAGACACTGCCAAAACTGGTATGTATGATAGCATTAATTGCTAATTTATTATTCATGATGATTTTCAAAATCATAATTCAGCTAATCTAAATATAAAATGCATGTCAATATAATCACAAAAAAACATAATATTTAATAATTACTTATTCATTTAAGTCTGCTTTTTGAAAATACATGATTACCGCGATCGACCTAAACCTTGATCTGATCCAAGGCAAGCACCACCGGGTTGTGTTCTAAAAGTAAGCATTCCGGATCATTTAACAGCACTTTTCCTCAGGGCAACCCATGCAGGCAGATCGGTCGTCACAGCGCGTTGTTACGCGGCTGTGTATTCAGTGCGGACTTTTTTTATTGCAACACGGTGCAGAAAGCGCCCTGGTCGAGGAGCTCTCCACCCGGCTGGGGCTGGCACTGGGCATGGACAGCGTAGAAAGCGCGATCTCATCAAATGCGATTGTGCTCACCACCATAAAAGACGGGCAGTGTCTGACCTCAACGCGCAAAAATCACGATCGTGGGATCAATATGCACGTAGTGACCGAGGTGCAACATATCGTGATTATGGTGGAACACAAGCTGCTGGATGCGCAGGGCGTCGAAAAACGCTTCAACCATATCAAACCGCTGCGCTATCCGCGCTGGCTGGTGGTGCTGATGGTGGGCCTGTCATGCGCTTGCTTCTGCAAGCTGAACAACGGCGGCTGGGATGGCGCGGCCGTCACCTTTGTCGCCAGCACTCTGGCGATGTATGTGCGCCAGCTGCTGACACACCGGCACCTGCACCCGCAAATCAATTTCTGTATCACCGCCTTTGTCGCCACCACGGTATCTGGCCTGTTACTCCGGCTGCCGACGTTCGCCGCGACCCCGACCATCGCCATGGCCGCCAGCGTGCTGCTGCTGGTGCCGGGCTTTCCGCTGATCAATGCCGTGGCCGATATGTTTAAAGGGCACATTAATACCGGCCTGGCGCGCTGGGCGATTGCCAGTTTACTGACGCTCGCCACCTGTATCGGGGTGGTGATGGCCATGACCTTGTGGGGACTTCGCGGATGGGCATAATCGATTTTCTGTGGGCGCTGGCGCAGGACATGGTGCTGTCCGCCATCCCGGCAGTCGGCTTTGCAATGGTGTTTAACGTACCGCGCCGCGCCCTGCCCTGGTGCGCCCTGCTGGGCGCTATCGGTCACAGCTCACGGATGGCGATGGTGGCCGCCGGGGTGAATATCGAATGGTCGACCTTTATGGCCTCGATGCTGGTTGGCAGCATCGGCATTCAGTGGTCGCGCTGGTATCTGGCCCACCCAAAGGTCTTTACCGTTGCGGCGGTGATCCCAATGTTCCCAGGCATCTCGGCTTACACGGCGATGATCTCCGCAGTGAAGATCAGCCATTTCGGCTACAGCGAACCGCAGATGATCCTGCTGCTGACCAATTTCCTGAAAGCCTCCTCGATTGTCGGGGCGCTGTCGATTGGCCTGTCGATACCCGGTCTGTGGCTCTACCGCAAACGTCCGCGGGTTTGAACATTGTGTTATCACGCTGCCATGGCGATAATCCGGTCTTCTTTGGCTAACTAAGGAACGGATGTGTCTAACCCTGGCAGCGAACTCTCCGACAACCCCGACGGAACCAGCCTGAAGGACAAAATATTTCTCAGCGGCCTGGCGCTGTTTGCCGAGTATGGGCTCAACGGTGCCCGCATGGAGCAGATCGCCGAAAAGGCGGGAACGACCAAGCGCATGGTCGTTTATCACTTTAAGACTAAAGAAAATCTGTACCTGCTGGTGCTGGAGTACGTTTATACCCAGATCCGCGCCAGCGAAAAGCAGCTCAGTCTGGACGACATGCCGCCGGTGGAAGCCCTGGTGCAGCTGGTTGAAACCACCTTTGATTATCACACTGACCATCCGGATTACATCCGCATTATCTGCATGGAGAACATGCAGCGCGGGCGTTTTATGCAGCAATCGGCGCTGTTACGCCAGGTAAACCGCAGCGCGCTGGAGCTGCTGGAGACCATCCTCGAACGCGGAAAAGCCAGGCAGCTGTTTAACCCGACGGTCAACGCCCGCGATTTACACCGCCTGATTAGCAGCTTCAGCTTTCACTATGTCGCCAACAGCTACACCTTTACCCTGCTGTTTGAAGAGGGTGCCGATGAGCAGGCCCAGCGCCAGCACTACCGAAAAATGGCAGTTCAGGTGGCCTTGCGTTATACCTGTCCTTAATGCTCGTACACAACCGTAAAATAAGGAAACCGTCATGTCTTTAGATAACGTTGTCTATACCGCCAAAGCCAAAGCCACCGGGGGCCGTGATGGCCGCGCCACCTCGTCAGACGGCGTACTGGATGTCAAACTGGGCGTGCCCAAAGAGATGGGCGGGGCGGGCGGTGAGGTCACCAACCCGGAACAGCTGTTTGCCGCAGGCTACTCGGCCTGTTTCCTGGGGGCGATGAAGTTTGTTGCCGGACGCGACAAAATCAGCATGCCGAAAGACGCGTTTATCGAAGGCGAAGTCGGGATCGGCCCGCTGCCAACCGGATTTGGTATCGAAGCAAAGCTGAATATTCACCTGCCGGGGATGGACGCCGCCGAGGCGAAAAAGCTGGTTGATGCGGCCCACATTGTCTGCCCTTACTCCAACGCCACCCGCAACAATATTGACGTGACGCTGAACATTATCGCGTAATGTGCCGGGGGCAGAGAGAGGGGATCAGATCCCTGCCTGCCCCCTCCTCTCTGTGCTACCATAAGCCCATATCTCGTCCGCAGTAATCCAGTAGAGAAGTGTTATGTCCTCCAGAATCCTGACCACCAGCATTGCTGGCATTGATGCCTTTATGCGCGATCCCCGCAGCGTGCTGGCGAATGCTGAAGGCGGTACTGTTGCCGTGTTCGCCGACAACGCCCCGGCTTTTTATGCGGTTACCCCGCAACGCCTGGCCCAGCTGCTGGAGACCGAAGCGCGGCTCACGCGTCCGGCCAGCGATGTCGCTCTGGATACACAGTTTTTCGACGAGCCGACCAACATGCCCGTTGCTGTCCCGATGGGTAAATTCGCCATGTACGCAGGCTGGCAGCCGGACCCGGATTTTCAGCGTCAGGCGGCGCTGTGGGGCATTGCCCTCACCCAGCCTGTCGCCCCGGAAGAGCTGGCCGCCTTCACCGCCTACTGGCAGGCGGAAGGAAAAGTCTTCCACCACGTTCAGTGGCAGCAGAAGCTGGCGCGCAGCGTGCAGATCAACCGGGCCAGCAGCGGCGGGCAACAAAAACGCGATGTGAATTCATTTTCAGAACCGGATAAACAGATCCCCAACGGATTCCGAGGTGCCAAATGAAAGAGTTCGGCGAACTGATGAAGCGTTTGCAGAAGATGATGCCGGCCAACGTGAAGCCGGCCTTTACCACTGGCGAAGAGCTGCTGGCATGGCAAAAAGAGCAGGGTGAGATCCGCGCTGCGGCGCTGGCCCGGGAAAACCGCGCCATGAAGATGCAGCGCACCTTTAACCGCTCCGGTATCCGTCCCCTGCATCAAAACTGTTCTTTCGATAATTACAAAGTCGAGAGCCAGGGCCAGCTGAAAGCCCTGAACCTGGCGCGCCAGTACGTAGAAGAGTTCGACGGCAACATCGCCAGCTTTATCTTCAGCGGCAAGCCGGGAACCGGTAAAAACCATCTCGCGGCAGCCATCTGCAACGAACTGCTGCTGCGCGGAAAATCCGTGTTGATTATCACCGTAGCCGACATTATGTCCGCTATGAAAGACACCTTCAGCAACCGTGAAACCAGCGAAGAACAGCTGTTGAACGATCTGAGTAACGTCGACCTGCTGGTGATTGACGAGATCGGTGTCCAGACCGAATCCCGCTATGAAAAAGTGATCATCAACCAGATTGTCGATCGCCGCTCCTCCTCGAAGCGCCCCACCGGTATGCTCACCAACCACAATGTGGATGAGATGACCCGCCTGCTGGGCGAGCGTGTAATGGACCGCATGAAGCTCGGCAACAGCCTGTATGTGATTTTTGACTGGGAAAGTTTCCGCAGCCGTGTTACCGGCAAAGAGTATTAGGATTTTACCCCTGAAAGGGCGCTGCGGCGGGGCGTATACTGGCCGCACTTCCGCCCCTGCGGGCAACTGATGAGTAGCGTCCATGAAAACACAATTCCTTCTTAGCTCAGCATTGAGCGCCCTGCTGGTAATGGGCACCGCGCACGCGGCCTCCTGGCAGGAGTCACTCTCCAGCGCCGCCAACCAGCTCAGCACCGGCAGTACCTCCACCCAGAGCGGCGGTCTGTCGATGTCGGCCCTCACCGGCCTGCTGAACAGCGGCACCTCGTCGCTGAGCGCCAGCAACATGAATAACGCCGCCGGGATCCTTGAGTACTGCGCTAAAGAGAAGCTGGCCTCGATGACCGATGCCACCAATATTAAAAATCAGGTGCTGGGGAAACTGGGGCTTGATACTCCGCAAGAGCAGCAGCAGGACACCAACTATCTGGAAGGGATCCAGGGTCTGCTCAACGCCGACAACGGCCAACAGCTGAATCTGGAGACCATCGGCAATTCGCCGCTGGCCAAACAGGTCAAAACCAAAGCCTGTGATTTTGTCCTCAAACAGGGACTGAGCTTTATCTCCTGATCCCCTTAAGACGCCGCGCAATTGCTGTGGCGTCTGCCTCCTGGGGGGAAACGCGACGCCCGTCAAACCTTGCTATTTCTAAACCAAATCCTAACAACAGCACAATCTGGTAACACTACAATTGCAGCTAAATGGCAACGCCATTACATTGTATGACCCAAAAATTAAACGATGAGCCCGCACTCAAGCGGCTGCGTGTGTTGAGGATAAGCTGTTGTCCGAGTTTATTTCTGTTGCCCTGTTTCTTGCCTCGGTGGTGATTTACGCCCGCAAAGCCGGTCGTAACACCTGGTGGTTTGCCGTCACGCTGCTGGTGCTGGGACTTTTTGTCGTCTTAAACATTACCCTGTACGCCAGCGACTACTTTACCGGCGACGGCATCAACGACGCGGTACTTTATACCCTGACCAACAGCCTGACCGGTGCAGGTGTGAGTAAGTACATACTTCCTGGTGTGGGCGTGGTGGTGGCGCTGGTTGCCGTGTTCGGCCTGCTGGGCTGGATCCTGCGCCGTCGCCGTCATCATCCGCATCACCTCGGCTACAGTCTGCTGGCCCTGATGCTCGCCCTGGGGTCGGTGGATGCCAGCCCGGCGTTTCATCAGATCACCGAGCTGGTGAAATCTCAGTCGCGCGATGGCGATCCGGACTTCACGGCATATTACAAAGAGCCGGGCAAAACCATTCCGAACCCGAAGCTCAATCTCGTCTATATCTATGGCGAAAGCCTCGAGCGCACCTACTTCGATAACGACGCCTTCCCGGATCTCGCCCCGGAGCTGGGCGCGCTTAAAAACGAAGGGATCGATTTCAGCCACACCGCGCAGCTGCCCGGCACCGATTACACCATCGCCGGCATGGTTGCCTCCCAGTGCGGTATCCCGCTGTTCGCACCGTTTGAAGGCAACGCCTCCGCGTCGGTCTCCAGCTTCTTCCCGCAGAATATCTGCCTCGGCGATATCCTGAAAAACTCCGGCTACCAGAACTACTTTGTGCAGGGCGCTAATCTGCGCTTCGCCGGGAAAGACGTGTTCCTGCAGTCCCACGGTTTCGACCATCTGTACGGTGCCGAGGAGTTAAAAACCACGGTTGCGGACCCGACTTACCGCAACGACTGGGGCTTCTATGACGATACGGTGCTGGACGAAACCTGGAAAAAGTTCGAACAACTGTCCCAGTCCGGTCAACGCTTCTCGCTCTTTGCCCTGACCGTCGATACCCATCACCCGGACGGGTTTATCTCTCGCACCTGCCAGCGTAAAAGCTACGAAATCAACGGCAAACCGAACCAGTCTTTCAGCGCCGTCGGCTGCAGTCAGGAGCATATCGCGGCGCTGATCGAGAAAATCAAAGCCTCGCCGTACTATAAAAACACGGTGATCGTGGTCTCGTCGGACCATCTGGCGATGAAAAACAGCGCCTGGGATGCGCTGAACAAGCGCGATCGCAGCAACCTGTTCTTTGTCCTGCGCGGCGATAAGCCTCAGCAGGAGGTGATGGCCGTGAAGCGCAATACCATGGATAACGGCGCGACGGTGCTGGATATCCTCGGCGGGGATAACTTTATTGGCCTCGGTCGCAGCAGCCTTTCCGGGCAGTCGCTGTCGGAAGTGTTCCTCAACATGAAGGAAAAAGTGCTGGCGTGGAAACCGGACGTTATCCGCCTGTGGAATTTCCCGAAAGAGCTGAAAGACTTCACCATCGACAGCCAGAAAAACATGATGGCCTTCTCCGGTAGCCATTTCCGCCTGCCGCTGCTGCTGCGCGTATCCGATAAGCGGGTTGAACCGCTGCCGGAAAGTGAATACTCCGCGCCGCTGCGCTACCAGCTGGCCGACTTTGCCCCGCGGGATAATTTCGTCTGGGTCGATCGCTGCTACAAGATGGGCCAGCTGTGGTCGCAGCCCCTGTCGCTCTCTACCGACTGGTGCGTCTCGCAGGGGCAACTCGGCGGCGAGCAGACCGTACAGCGCGTGGATAAAGCGCAGTGGAAAGGCAAAACCGCGTTTAAAGATACTGTTATCAGTACCGACCGCTATCAACGCAACGTCGAGATGCTGAAAGTGGCCGATAATAATATTCGCTATAAAGCCGACAGCTTTGTCTTTAACGTGGCCGGTGCGCCGGAAGAGGTGAAGCAGTTCAGCGGTATCTCCCGGCCGGAAAGCTGGGGACGCTGGTCTAACGCTCAGCTTGGTGACGAGGTGAAGATCGAATACGCCCAGCCGCTCCCGGCGAAGTTTGACCTGGTGATCACCGCCAAAGCCTGGGGGCCGAATGCCAACCAGCCCATCCCGGTGCGCGTCGGCGATAAAGAGCAAATCCTGACGCTGGGTAATGACGTGACCACCACCACGCTGCATTTCGATAATCCGTCGCACAGCAGCACGCTGGTGATTGTGCCCCCGGCGCCGGAATCCACCAACGAGGGCAATATCCTCGGCCATTCTCCGCGTCAGTTGGGGATCGGCATGGTGGAGATCAAAGTCATCAGCGCCGAAGGCGAGTCGTAATAAAAAAACAGCGCCCAACAAAGCCCCGGGCGCTGTATGGCAACCTTAAAACGCAATCACACCTTTAATCAGCCCGCGGTTATTGATCACCTCGGGCTCGTACACCTCCGCCAGCTCGCGAAACGCATAGCGGTGCGTCAGCATCATACTGGCGTTCAGTTTGCCCTCGGCCATCAGGCGCCCGACTTTGGCAAAATCTTCTCCCGTGGCGTTGCGGCTGCCCATCAGGGTGGTCTCTTTTTTGTGAAACTCCGGGTCGGAGATCTGCAGCTCGCCCTTATGCAGACCGACAAAGACGATTACCCCGCCGTGTCGGATCAGGTTAACGGTATTGTTCATCGCCTGCGGATTGCCGGTGGCATCAATTACTTTTTGCGCCAGCGCCCCGCCGAACTGCGCTCTGAGCTGGTCCGTAAAGTCCGCCGCGGACGGATCCAGCGCGGTCACGCCCAGGCAGTGTTGGACATGCTCGCGCCGGGCGGGACTGGTGTCCGCCACCACCACGCTGGCCCCGTCGGCGTGGGCAATTGCCGCCGCCCCCAGGCCAATCGGCCCCGCCCCTACCACCAGCAGCTTATCGCCAGGCTGGATGGCGGCCCGACGCACCGCGTGGGCGCTGATGGCGAACGGCTCAATTAGCGCAGCAGCCTCTGGATCGATGCCGTCGGCAGGCAGCAGGTTGCTGACCGGCACCGACAGATACTCACTGAACCCGCCGTCCTGATGCACGCCGATCACCGAGATGGCTTCGCAGCAGTTGGTTTTACCGCTCAGACAGGCCGGACACTGCTGACAGGCGACGTAGGGAATAACCGCCACCTGCTGCCCTTGCCGCAGCGTCTGAATATTTTTGCCGAGACCAACCACCTCGCCACATATTTCATGCCCAAGCACCCGGGGATAATTAAAAAAAGGTTGATTGCCGCCCCAGGCATGTATATCGGTGCCACAAATACCGACCGTTTTTATTTTTATCAGCGCTTCGTTCTCTTTCGGGGCGGGGATATCACGCGTCGTCCAGATCAGTTTTTTCGGTTGTTGGCACACCAGCGCATTCATCGTCGTCATTTTTTCGCTCTCCTGTTCTTTAGTGGTTTCAGATATTGATGAAAATGCGAAATAACGGGCGGGCAAAAACAGAAATTGTGAATCGCAGCGCATAAAGCCGTTTTAAATACGGTTTTAATGCCCTGAACTGGTCATAAGGAACCGCCATGAGCCGCTCGCAAAACTTGCGTCATAACGTCATTAACCAGGTCATCGACGATATGTCCCGGGGGCACATCCCCTCGCCGCTGCCGTCGCAAAGCGCGCTGGCAGAGATGTACAACATCAGCCGCACCACCGTGCGCCATATTCTGGCTCACCTGTGCGACTGCGGGGTGCTGACCCGGGTGAACAGTGATTACGTGATTGACCGCAAGCCCGACATCGATGACGGCTTTACCTGCGAAATCGCCCCGCTGGCCGAGCAAACCCGGCTGTTCGAGCAGAGCTTTCTCACCATGATCAACCAGCGTGTGCTGCGCGCCGGAGAGGCGTTTTCCGAGCTGGAGCTGGCCCGTGCGGCGGGCGTCAGCCCTGTGGTGGTAAGGGAGTACTTACTTAAATTCAGCCGCTACAACCTGATCGAGAGCGAAAAGCGCGGCCAGTGGCGGATGAAGCAGTTCGACCAGTCGTGGGCCGAGCAGCTGTTTGAGCTGCGCGAAATGCTCGAAACCCACGCCCTGCAGCATTTTCTGAACCTGCCCGACAGCGACCCGCGCTGGCTGCAGGCCAAAACCCTGCTCGAGGAGCACCGCGCCCTGCGCGACAGCATCGGCGACAGCTTTCGCAAGTTCTCCCGACTGGATCGCGACTTCCATTCCCTGCTGCTCTCCGCCGCCAACAACATCTTTTTCAACCAGTCGCTGGAGATCATCTCGTTTATCTTCCACTTCCACTACCAGTGGGACGAGAGCGACCTGAAGCAGCGCAATATCATCGCCATCGACGAGCACATGACAATCCTCAGCGCGCTTATCTGCCGCAGCGATCTGGATGCCAATCTGGCGATGCGTAACCACCTTCACACCGCCAAGCAGTCGATGATCCGCTCCATTAAACAGAGCGCGACGGTGTTTTATTAAGTACCGATTAAAAACAGCAAATCTGTACCCACTGCACGCTTCAGCCATCTGCCTCACGCGGGAAAATTAAGCCTGCCTATGCTCACGAGGAGTCGACTTATTCGTTGTTATTCGTGAGCGGTGATGCATTGTTTTATTCCATCACTAATCGTTATTGATATTTCTCTAATAAAACAAAAAAAGAGAAATAACCCGACAATAATTCAGGAGTCCGGCGTGGAAAAAAGCAATATAACCCTCGACCCGCAGACCACTTTTGACAGAGAAAACGCACCCGTTATTTCCGTGCCGCCAGACGGTGCCCTTGAACGTTCGCCGCGTATTAAACGCATCCAGACCACGGCAATGTTGTTATTATTTTTTGCTGCGGTGATTAATTATCTCGACCGCAGCTCGCTGTCGGTGGCGAATTTAACCATCCGTCAGGAGCTGGGGCTGAGCGCCACCGAGATCGGCGCCCTGCTGTCGGTGTTCTCACTGGCGTACGGCATTGCACAGCTGCCCTGCGGCCCGCTGCTGGATCGCAAAGGTCCGCGCCTGATGCTGGGGATCGGGATGTTTTTCTGGTCGCTGTTCCAGGCGATGTCCGGCATGGTGCATACCTTCACTCAGTTCGTGCTGGTGCGTATCGGAATGGGGATTGGTGAAGCGCCAATGAACCCGTGCGGTGTAAAGGTGATCAACGACTGGTTCAACATTAAAGAACGCGGCCGTCCGATGGGCATTTTCAATGCCGCCTCGACCATTGGCGTGGCGCTGAGTCCGCCGCTGCTGGCAGCAATGATGCTGGTGATGGGCTGGCGCGGGATGTTTATCACCATCGGCGTGCTCGGTATCTTCCTCGCCATTGGCTGGTACATGCTCTATCGCAACCGCGAGGAGATTGCACTGAGCGGCGTTGAGCAGGCCTATCTGAACGCAGGCAGCGTCAACGCCCGCCGCGACCCGTTAAGCTTTGCCGAATGGCGCAGCCTGTTCCGCAACCGCACCATGTGGGGAATGATGCTCGGCTTTAGCGGCATCAACTACACCGCCTGGCTGTATCTGGCCTGGCTGCCAGGATATCTGCAGACGGCGTATAACCTGGATCTCAAAAGCACCGGTCTGATGGCGGCGATCCCGTTCCTGTTTGGTGCGGCGGGGATGTTAGTGAATGGCTTTACGACGGATGCGCTGGTTAAACGCGGGATGGCGCCGGTACGCAGCCGCAAGTTGTGTATTATCAGCGGAATGTTGTGTTCTGCGGCCTTTACCTTTGTGGTGCCAGAGGCCACGACGGCGATGAGTGCGGTACTGCTGATTGGGATGGCGCTGTTCTGCATCCACTTTGCGGGGACGTCCTGCTGGGGGCTGATCCACGTGGCCGTGGCATCGCGCATGACCGCCTCGGTGGGCAGCATTCAAAACTTCGCCAGTTTTATCTGCGCCTCGTTTGCGCCGATTGTGACCGGTTTTATCGTCGACACCACCCACTCGTTCCGCCTGGCGCTGATCATCTGCGGCTGCGTCACGGCACTGGGGGCGCTGGCGTACATCTTCCTGGTACGTCAGCCGATCAGCGATCCGCGCCAACAGTAAACACCCAGGGAATTGCCGGGTGGCACAGCGCCACCCGGCAGATTTACATCAGAAGGTTTCCCAGTTATCGCCTGAGTCGGTTGCCGGAGTTTTACGCCCCATCACCGGTGTCACAACGGTTTTCGCTACCGTGTGCGCACGCGCTTTCTGCTGATCCTGCTGAATACGGAACACCGCCACCGCCTGGGTCAGACGGCTCGCCTGCTCTTCCAGGGCTGCCGCTGCCGCAGCGGACTCTTCCACCAGCGAGGCGTTCTGCTGCGTTACGCGATCCATCTCGGCCACCGCCAGACCGACCTGGTCAATACCGCGGCTCTGCTCATCAGACGCAGAGGCAATTTCGCCCATGATGTCGGTCACGCGGGTAACCGCGCTGACGATTTCGCCCATGGTTTCACCGGCGCTTTCGACCAGGGTAGACCCCAGCTCGACGCGACCGACGGAGTCTTCAATCAGGCTCTTGATCTCGCGTGCCGCCTGGGCGCTACGCTGCGCCAGGTTACGCACTTCGCCCGCGACCACCGCAAAACCACGACCTTGTTCACCGGCACGCGCCGCTTCTACCGCTGCGTTCAGCGCCAGGATGTTGGTCTGGAAGGCAATGCCGTCAATGACGCTGATGATGTCAGCGATTTTCTGCGAACTGCCGGCGATGTCACGCATGGTCTGCACCACGTTATCCACCACTTTCCCGCCCTTCTGCGCGGTTTCCGACGCGCTCAGGGCCAGATGGCTCGCCTGACGGGCGTTTTCGGCGTTCTGCTTCACGGTGGCAGTCAGCTCTTCCATGCTGGCTGCGGTCTCTTCCAGCGAGGCCGCCTGCTGCTCGGTACGCGAAGAGAGATCGTTGTTGCCTATCGAGATTTCGCTCGCACCGCTGTAGATGGCATTCGCACCATTACGCACGTCGCCGACGGTACGCATCAGTTCACCCTGCATATGACGCAGCGTGTCGGCCAGTTGGCCCATCTCGTTGGAACCTTCCACCTCGATGCGCTTCACCAGGTCGCCGCTGGCGATATGGCGAATGCTGTCGACCAGGCGGTTCAGCGGGGAGATCAGCGTCTGACGAATACCCAGCCAGACGCCGACAATCACCACCAGCACCAGGATCAGAATGCTGATCAGCACCCAGATGGCCTGACTGTAAGAGCTGTTGCTGTCATCGACGGCAGTCTGGTACAGGCGGTCGTTCTGCTGCAGATAGTTCACGTACTGCTTCTCAAAGCCGTCCTGGAAGCTCTGGGTCGGCTGGTCGAAGAACTCATTGATCTTGCCTGCACCCAGCAGCTGGATCAGTTCCGCCAGCGCGCCATGGTAGATATCGTAGTTACGTTTGATTTCCAGCGCAGCGCTTTCGCTCTGACGCTCATCGCGCGGCAGGGCTTCGTACTCTGCCCAGTTTTTCTCCGCCTGCTTCAGGGAGACCGTCGCAATCTGCATCAGTTCATTGACGGTGGCACCGCTACCGATATTGTTCTGATCCATCATGTAGCGGATGCCCGCACGGTTCAGGGTATTACGGGTTTGCAGCAACGCCACCCAGCTGCCGTTAAGCGTGGATTGTTGCTGACGAATGGTTTGCAGAACGGTGAAGTTTTCTTTGTCATGCTTGAGGGCATTGAAGAAAAGACCACCGGATGTGAGCTGTAATAGGCCAAAAATAACCAGGACCAGCAATAAGCTGGTAACAATTTTAATACGATTTAACATGTTTTCTCTTTCCCACCAGACAGGTACAGAATTTTCGGCCTGGAAAGCAAAAACTTTACGAAAATCGTACTGATAATGACCCGGATCGCCTCTTTATTGTGCCTGTAACAAGCTTATGAATGATGTGGTCTTCTGAGAGCGATGGGATTAACAAAACACGCCTCATTTCTGCTTGCGCCAATCGCACAAAAATCGACCAATTAACAGCCTTAATCGGTCGATTGCGACGGCTGATAATTATTCTTTTTCAACTCTATCTATATGAAACAATCACTAACAGAAACTAGTGCTATTAATATGCTTTTAGTAAACCCCCCAGAGTTAATAGTCTTTCAGATTTTTCCCCTATCTCATGTTAATTTTGTATCGAATTGGAATGACATAATCTTTGAATTTATGTAATCTTCCGCGCACATAACATTTTCGTGAATAATTAAAAAACAATTTAGTGGTTTACTGAATAGTATTTTTGTGGCAGACCCTAAATCAAACTGAACGATTTTTAACCGGAATTGTCATTTTCCGTGCGGTAGCCTACCCTTTTTTTGACCTTTTTTGCTTCACTTCCTCAGCATACTGCTTTGCGCTTTACCTCTCTGGTCCACTCTTTGGGCAATATAATCCGTCGGGCACCCTCGTGTTTTTATATTTGCATGCCTGGTTTTGAATACATGGAAAATATTTACAAATGAACAACGCCGTCCGACTTCTGGTGATTTCGCTCGCTATCACGCTTAGCGGTTGCGCATATTCCCCCAAGCAGGTTGAAGCCTCACGCCCGCTTGTTGAACAGGCCGCTTCCACCGACCTCCAGGCCATGTCTGCAAACCTGCAACAGCCTCTGAACACGTTGCCGATGGGTGCTGCAATCAGCGCCAATGGCACCACCTTTACTGTTGGCCAACGCTATGTCTCCGCCCTTGGGCTGGAGTGCGTCGAGCTGCTGCAGAAACGTAGCTACAGTCAGTCCCAGCAGGGCGTTACCTGCAAGAACGGCGAGACGTGGTATCTGATCCCACAACTGGGCCAGGCCACTGCCAGCAACCTGCTTGCCGCGTACTAATTGAAGAGAACTGTTGTGAACATAATGAAATTTCGGCAATTGCCCGCGATCCTGCTGCTGGCCTGCTTCTCCTGCTCCTCTTTTGCCGCCCCGACCGCAGAACAGGCGCAATCCTTTGGCTTTAACGCCCCCGCAGATGACAATACCCGACCCCAGCTTGGCGCGCAGTCAACCTTAAGCGGCGAGGCCAACACGTCTTCCGTCACCGGCACCTTTGCCCAGCAAAATCGACAGGGCATGCTGCTGCCGGGCGAGTCCGACGTGCGTAAACTGCTGCCACAGTCCGAATCCGGCCTGCCGCCACCGTACGGCGCCAACCTGTTTGCCGGAGGCTATGAAACCGAGCGCAGCGACGGGTTAAATGACAATTACCTGATTGCCCCCGGCGATAAGCTGAATATCTGGATTTGGGGTGCGGTCAATTTCTCTAACGTGGTCACGGTCGATAATCAGGGGAATATTTTTATTCCTGACGTAGGACCGATTAATGTCAAGAATGTGGCCGCCAGCAAAGTGAATAATCTGGTTACCAGCCACATCAGCGAAGTGTTTACGAATAATGTAAATGTTTACGTAAATTTACTTACCGCCACACCAGTGAGTGTATTTGTCACCGGACCGGTGATCCGCCCAGGGCAATATGCCGGGCAATCTTCCGACAGCGTTTTATATTTTCTGAAACGCGCAGGTGGCATCGACTCCGATCGCGGCAGCTATCGTCATATTAAGGTGCTGCGTCAGAACCGGGTGATCCAGGAGATCGACCTATATGCGTTTATGCAGCAAGGCAAAATGCCGAAGCTGTCCCTGAAAGATCAGGATGTGATTCTGGTCGAGCCGCAGGGGCCGATGATCAACGTTGCCGGTAAAGTGCGTAACCCGTTCCGCTTCGAGTTAAAAGCCAACAACACCCAGGCCTCTGAGCTTATCGACTATGCCCTGCCGCTTGCCAAGGTGAGCCACGTGGGCGTGATTGGCGATCGCCCTTCCGGCCCGTTCTCGGTGTATATGCCGTACAAAGACTTTGCCAACATCCAGCTGAGCGATGGGGACAAGGTCCTGTTTAACGACGACATGCACGCGCAGGTTTACGATGTGCAGGTGATGGGCAGCTACCGTGGGCCCTCTTACTTCACCGTGCGTAAAGATACCCGTCTGCACGAGCTGCTTAATCACATTCCGATTGATCCAAAACTGGCGGACTACGGCTCGATCTACATCATGCGTAAGAGCGTGGCCGCCCGGCAGAAAGAGATGCTGGATGATTCCCTGAACCGTCTGGAGCGCAGCGTGTTTACCGCACCGGCAAATTCCGATGGCGAAGCGACCATTCGTTCCAAAGAAGCCGAGCTGGTGATGCGCTTTGTGGAAAAGGCCCGCAAGATCCAGCCGCTGGGTAAAGTGGTGGTCTCCGATAAGGGCGTGATTGCCAACATCCTGCTGGAACAGGGCGACCAGATTGTGATCCCAAACAAGACCGACCTGATTCAGGTGGGCGGCGAAGTCATGATGCCGCAGGCTGTGGTCTACAACGAAGGCGCCAAACTTGACGACTACGTAGCCTGGGCGGGCGGCTTTACCGAGCGCGCGAACGACCAGCGCATTGCGGTGGTGCATGCTAACGGGCTGATGGAGTTTAAAGACCAGGGAAGCGTAATGCCGGGCGATCAGATTCTGGTCATGCCGAAAATTGACAGCAAAATGATGCAGTCGATCAAAGACATTACCCAGGTGGTCTATCAGATTGCCGTGGCGGCCAACGTGGTCCTGAATTAACCCTCAAAGACAGGCTCGCCTGCGGGCGAGCCTGACTACGGTAACGACTTTCCATGCTTAAACCCATTCTTAATCAAACGCCGCGTAGCCCGTTCCAGGTGCTGCGCGATGTGACGTTTGGCCTGCTTATTCGCGAGTTAAAAACCCGGTTTGGTAGTTACCGGCTGGGTTATGCCTGGGCGCTGTTGGATCCGCTGTTGATGATTGGCGCGTTTAGTTTGATTTTTGGGATGCGCGGACACAGCGGATTTGGAGGGGCGCCTGCCCCGCTATTTATCACTGCAAGTTACCTTCCCTTTCTCTTTTTCAGGAATGTGGTGAGTAAGCTGCAATCGGCTGTTAATGCTAACAAAGGATTGTTTTGCTATCGGCAGGTCACGCCCTTCGCTACCTTTGTTTCCCGTTTTATTCTCGAAGCGGTTATTGGCATGGTTGTGGGCTGCGTATTGGTTTTAGGGTTACTGTGGTTTGGTTTTGATGCCATCCCCAACGATCCCTTAGAAGTTGTTCTTATCTATTTCCTTTTGATGATCTTTTCCTTTTCACTTGGCATTATTTTTTGTGTATTGGGTAACTTGTTTAAAGAGGCCGATAAGTTCCTAAGTTTGTTAATGATGCCTTTGATGTTTATCTCCTGCGTGATGTACCCCCTGGCAACCATACCGTCACAGTATCAACACTGGTTTTTATGGAACCCATTAGTGCATGCCGTTGAGCTGATACGAGGGAGTTGGATCTCCGGCTATGTCAGCCCGAATGTCAGTGGGGCCTATTTATCATGTGTGACATTGGTGCTGCTGACCTTTGCGATGAGTTGCTATCGCCTGAGCCATCGCCGCCTGATTGCCAGCTAAAGTAGAATAAGCATGATCATTCTGGATAACGTATCGAAGTTTTACCCCACCAAATTTGGTCGCAACTACGTTTTACGTGACGTTAGCATCACGTTACCCCGTGACCGCAATATCGGTATTTTAGGTGTTAACGGAGCAGGTAAATCGACCCTGCTGCGCTTGTTGGGCGGCATGGATATGCCCAGTAAGGGAAAACTAACACGTCACTGTCGCGTCTCCTGGCCCCTTGCTCTAAATGGAGGATTTCAAGGCAGCATGACCGGGCGGGAAAACACCCGCTTCGTCTGCCGCATTCACGGTGTACGCGACACTCAAGCTATTGAGGAGTGGGTGAAGGAGTTTTCGGAGATTGGCCAGCATTTCGAGCTGCCAATTAAAGGATATTCCAGCGGCATGAGATCAAAATTTTCCTTTGCCGTCAGCATGGCTTTTGATTTTGAAATCTATCTGACCGATGAAATTATGTCAGTAGGTGATGCCCGCTTTAAACAGAAATGCATTGATGTTTTTAACCAAAAACGCGAGACCGCCAGCCTGATTATGGTTTCGCACGACATGAAGAACTTACGCCAGCAATGCGATATGGGTATTTTACTGCGTAACAGCACCCTTGAGTTATTCGACAATATCGAAGATGCCATCCGTATTTATCAGAAACTATAACAAGCCCAAAATCATGACCCAGCCAACCCGCTCTAACAAATCCACCGGTTTGATGCGCAAGCTGCACAAATTAAAAAATAAACCCAAACATTTTATTGTTGATTCCACCGGTTTCAAGCTTGCCCACCACTCATGGAAAAAGAGCCTTAAACTCGGCAGTTTTTTGTGGGTGGTAGGGTGTTTTGCCATTGCTGCGCTTTATTTTTGCGTCATTGTTTCGGATCGCTACGTGAGCCGGGCAGAGCTAGTAGTTAAGCAGGCGGATCAAATCAAAATGCTGCCTGATGCCCTTTCGATGCTGGGAATTGGTGGCAGTAATCATGAAGATATACTGATAATCCAGGACTACCTTAAATCCCCGGATCTTCTCGACAAGCTGGATAAAGAGCTTGGGTTGAAAGCCCATTATCAAAGCAACAAAGTCGATTACTTCTCCCGCTTGCCTGACAATGCCAGCCGGGAAGAGTTTATTAAATATTATCGTCAACACCTGTCATTACATCTTGATGAATTATCCGGTGTGCTGACAATAGAACTACAAGCATTTGACCCTGTCTACGGTCAGCGTGTAGTGAAATTGATGCTCCAAGAGTCCGATCAATTCATTAATAAACTGGGGCATCAGGTAGCACTGGAGCAACTAGCCTTCGTTGAAAAAGAGGTTGATCGTGCCTATCAGCGAGTTCAGACTGAAAAAGCCAAAGTTCTCGATTTCCAGAATAGCCATCACCTTATCAGCCCAGAATCAACCAGTAGCGCCCGCCTCGGTGTAGTTAGCCAGATTGAAGGCCAACTCGCACAGCAACAGGCACAGTTAAAACAGCTGCAAAGCTATATGAAAGTAACTGCACCTGCGGTTGTTTCTGTTCAGGCCAGAGTCGATGCTTTAAATCAGCAACTTGCGCAAGAGCAATCCAGACTTACCGGCGTGGATAAAGACGCGATGAATGAGGTTACCGCTCGCTACTTAGATGTGCAAACCCAAGCGACATTAGCTGCAGATCTTTATAAAACCGGCCTGATTAGCCTCGAACAAGCTCGAGTAGAGGCATATCGCAAACTTAAGCATCTGCTGGTCATCAGTCAGCCAACACTGGCAGAAGATGCCGAGTATCCACGCCGTCTCTATAACCTCCTTACTACAGGGGTTCTACTTTGCCTATTATACGGATTGATCATAATGGGTCTTGCAACTCTGCGCGAGCACCAAGACTGACGACACTGTGAATTTAATATAATTATTTAATCAAAATAATATTTATTAAAAACTTCAAGCTAATAATATGCCCGTGATTGCTTAACGAATATATCCTCAAAAAAAAGAACAAGGAGGTTTAAAACCATGAATAAAAAAAGGATTGTTGGAATATTATATTAAATATCAAAAAAAATGCATTCATACATAATTAAATAGATTGCACGTATCGATTAAATAAATAGTTGGAATCAACTGATAAAAAGACATTCCGTCAGGTTTCCAATTGCTATAAAACACTTTAAATAATAAGATAAGTTACATGTTAATGTTCAAGCGTAAGAAGAAAATTGTTTTATCTCCTGAATTAGATACCATTTTTTACGGACAATATTACAATGATCTCTCAGGGATAACTGAGGCAGGATTACATCGTCACTGGCAGAGCTTCGGCCAAAAAGAACTGCGCCACCCTAACTTGCATCAACTCCTCAAGAATCACGATATCCATGATGCTCAAGATACAGAGTTTAAAATAGATCCTGATTTTTATTGCAGAAACTATCCTGATGTTAGCCAGAATGGAAGAATTAATGAGATCCAGGCTAAAGTGCATTGGTTGCTCCATGGTAAAAAAGAAGGTCGAGCCAGGACATTAGTTGAATGGATGAAGATGCATGGTGGATATAGTAAGCTTGATTTAAATGAAAATGATATTATTGCGGTTTTTGAACGCAATAAAAAAAATGGTCAGGATGTAACTATACAACTTATCCAAAATGTTCTGGGCGGTAATATATCACAACCAATTGAATTTGCTGATAGCGCTGTCGATAATGCGGCATTTTATGAGCGACTTGGGAAATCATTCTATCTTAAGCATAAAGGCAATGGCTCAGAGCATGAACGCCAGGCGGCTCGTTCAGCATACCGTATGGCTTTATATTTCTGCCCAACCGCTCGTGTTTTGGAACTGCTTGGCAATACCTATTTAGATTCAGGTGATAACAGGACTGCTGCAGATATTTATTACGAAGCTATCAATCAACAGTCTTCGGATTCGAACGATAATTCAAGTCGTTGGTTATTCCCTTTATTAGCTCAAGCTGAAAGCGCAAATAATTTACATTATGAGGCACTTATTGCCATAAGCAAGGGTTTAAGTTCCCACCCCGATTTTACCAGCCAAAGAGAACAATTAGATCAGTATGTAAACAAATATTATCTTTCCTTTGCCGGAAAGCTGCAATTGCTGTCAACATTAGATAAAAGAAATGACATGCAAGACCAGACATGGATTTACACAGAAACAATATACAAAGCTTATTTAGCTGCAAATGGTGCAGGTGAAAACATTCAGCCTAAGTCAAACATTAATCATGATAAAATTCTTATTGTGGGCGATTATCATGTGCCCCAATGTGTACGATACCGTATAGAACAAAAAACAGAACAACTTGAAAGCCAAGGGAAATCAGTTACATGTATTGACTGGACAAAGTTAGCTGAAAATGCAAACGAATTAGCTTTACATGACATAGTGATTTTTTACCGAGTCCCAGCAGTTCCTGAAGTGATAAAAGCTATTGCGAAAGTAAATGCAGCTGGAAAAATATCACTTTATGAAATTGATGATCTTCTTTTCGATACTATTTACCCCGCAAACCTTGAAACCTACGGTGGATATCTTTCTCTCGACACACATATTGAACTTCGCAAAGGAATGGCGCTGTTTTATGCGGCAGCTCGTTTGTGTAGTTACGGGCTCGCATCTACACTCCCCCTATGTGAAAAACTTAAAGCATTAGTCACAACTGGAATCTGCCTACTCCATCGTAATGGTCTAGATAAACATAGTATCATCAAGCCTGTTGAACGTAATAATCGCGAATTTATAGATATTTTTTACGGTAGTGGAACTCAAGCACACAATAGCGATTTCATTGAGCAAGCCCTCCCTGCTTTAACGCAGATTTTAGTAAAATATCCTCACGTACGATTAGTAATAGCAGGATATTTAAAGTTACCCACTACTTTTACTAGTAGTTTTGCTAATCAACTCAAACAAGTCCCCCCTCTTTCAAGCATTAAGGCTTACTGGAGTTTGTTGCAACAGGCTGATATTAACCTGGCTGTGTTACACGATGATGTCATTAACGCATGTAAAAGCGAATTGAAATGGTTTGAAGCCGCCTGCTTCGGAATCCCATCTGTCGTGAGTAGCACACAGAATTACAGGGATGTACTTGTACATGGAGAAGATGCTTATCTTGCTAGCAGTGAGGAAGAGTGGGTTATCGCATTAAGCCATTTGATTGAAGATGTATCTCTGCGTAAAGAGATGGCTGAAAAAGCGTTGACCAAAGTTGAAAAGAATTACAGTGTGGTTTCACTTGGAAAGGAACTTGTTGCGCAGTTAGAGGCTCTTGCACCAACCAGAACGAAAAAGCGTAAAATCGCGCTGGTTAACGTCTTTTATCCCCCACAAGCTATTGGGGGGGCTACACGTGTAGTGGCCGATAACGTGGAGATTTTAAAATCTCATTATGGAGATGAAATCGAGCTTGTTGTTTTCACGTCTGATGAGCGTTGTACCACTCCTTATCAACTAGATATTTATCAACAAGATAATATAACAGTATATCGCTCAACTATTCTTCACCGTGAGAATATGGATTGGCATCCACAAGATCCAAATATGTACGATTTGTTCGAACGATTTTTAGAACTTGAACAACCTGATTTGGTTCACTTCCATTGTGTGCAAAGGCTTACTGGTTCAGTAGTAGAGGCCACACGGGACATGGGTATCCCTTATGTAGTTACAGCACATGATGCATGGTGGATTTCAGACTTCCAATTCCTCGTCGATGCAGATGGCAAGCTATATCCAGAGGGGCATCCGGATCGTTTCGCTCCGCGCCTGTTACCGAATAATGTCAATTTTTCGCAGTCTATTGAACGTATTGAATATTTATCCGACTTGCTATTAGGCGCGAAGGAAATATTGACAGTTTCGGAAGCATTTGCAGAAATCTATCGTAAAAATGGGCTTAATCAGATCCGAGTTAATCGCAATGGTATTAGTTCGAACCAGCCCTGGGCCCCTAAAGATACAGCCGATAATGATCGTGTGATTTGCGGGCATATTGGTGGCATGTCCGCCCATAAAGGATTTTTCTTACTCAAAAAAGCCATTGAGAAAATACAGCCTACCAATATTAGCATGATGCTAGTTGATCATAGTAAAGAAGAAAACTATGTCGATAAAATTCAGTGGGGAGAAGTACCAGTAACTATTATTGGACGTGTTCCTCAAAACAGGATTGTCGAATTGTACCGCCGGATGGATGTATTATTCGCACCTTCAACCTGGCCTGAAAGTTATGGTCTTGTCACTCGCGAGGCCTCAGCATGTGGTTGTTGGGTTGTCGCAAGTGATTTGGGTGGAATTGGTGAAGATGTCATTGAAGGTGAATCTGGATTTAGAATAAAGCCTGAATTCCAGAGTTTGTGTGACGCCATTAAAACTATTGATCGTGACGTTGCTAGATTTAAAAAAATCCCTCAAAAAAGCAATATCCGTTTGGCTATTGAACAGGTTGAGGAGTTAGTTGAATATTATGGAATATAATATGCTTATCACTATTAACAAAAATGACTTGTATATTGAACTAGACAAATGTGAAAACCCTGACATTAAAATAAAAGGGACACCATTAACCACTCCTCATGAAATTATAATACATGAAGATACATGCAAAATAAAAATACCAATAAAAAGCATAGATATTTTCAAGAGCGAGATCTTAGTAAACGGAATTCCGGTTGATTTTGAAAAGTACAAACTTTGCAGAGAAAGCTACTATAACGATTTTTATATGACAGAAAGTATTGTTAATGCTGGAGCTCGTAAATTCACGAATGATGAACTCTTTTTCCTTATTAAAAATAACATTAATAACATCCCACATGATTGCCCCTATCTGGGTTCGATGCTGACTATTATCTCATACAGAATCATTGATGATATCGAGAACAGGGATTATTTAGTTGAAGAGATAGTAAATCTAAAAAGACACTTCGATTCAAAAGTAAATGATACCAATCCACACTCTATTCGCTGGTTTGTATCATCTGCCGCAACTATGGCAATGTTATTGATAGCGACTGATCGCACAAAAGAAGCAGAGGAGTTTCTTAACTTAGTTAAGCAAAATTATCATAGAGTAAATCTAAATCCATTATGCTATTGGAACGCCATTCAAGGGATGGTTCTTTTATCTCTTATTTATATCAACAATGAACAGTGGGATTTAGCTGGCAATCTCCTTCTTTCTCAGTTCGTTTTCTCTCGAAATGCGCTTCTCGATATTTATAACCCAAGAAATGATTGGTTATTAGGGCAACTTTCGGATTGCACTGCATTACTTGAATTAGGAAAATTGAGTTTAATTTCTTCAACCAGATGTCTGAAGAATAATATTCATTCTGCAACAAGAGTTTCCTCATTCAATGGAAATAATAAACCTATAGACTTTGCACCATTATTTATCCGCTTTCGGGGATTAGAGCATAAGGTGCAGTTCTTTAAGTCCATCAGGGAAAAACTAGATGTCAGGAAGCATTAATAATAGAAAATGTATAGTTGGTCCTTCACACATAGTGCGCTGGCAACACCTCTTTAAGAATGTACTAACACAATTACCGTGCTTTGACTCATATGCAATAGGAGGCTTACCAATCTGGGATGATGAGCTTCTATCCTTTTTGAAAGATTCGGGGCATAAATATGATGAAATCTATGTTCTGGTTGGTGATTTTAGATTTGGAAATGGATTTTTTAACAAGCAGTTAAAGAGATATCTGGGAATAAGTAAAGACAATATTAATAATACTAATGATTCAATACTTCTCGATAAATCCTTACTTGCTCTTGATCAAATATCTGAACTACCAAATGTAAAACTTGTTTTTTGGGATTTATATTTGCGTGAGTTCATTAATAAAAAATCAGAAAAATATACAAATAACGGAGAGTATAACCATCCACTTTGGAATTATGATTTTATCCAGAATAGATATAGTGATAACACAATCACCTTAAGTGAACTTGATAAATTAAATTTAGAATACTTGTACATTGATTCAAGCTTACACCCATCTATCTTTGGGTATAATTTTTTATTTAACATTTTTACTGGCCAATCAGTTATTGATAGTTTCGTCGCCAGCCTGAAAATGAAATACGACATTGATAAAAAACTACATTGTCCAACGCCTACTGTCATAACCGGGAATAGTACTTTTTTTAGAACAGTAAATCTCTACATAGCAAAAGGAATTATTTCTGGAAGTTTAAATTTTCAATTATCAAGGGCTGATGATGCATTATTTACAAAAAGGAAGGATGATAGACGAATTATTGTATTTTCAGAATCTAAAAATGAGCCTGAACAAACAAAAATAAAAGTGTACGTTGAAAAATCCAACTGGAAGGAGAAAATGCATTATGAGCTATCTAATATAAAACACTTAGTTCCATCAGAGTTAGCATCTGAAATTACGAATGATATACCATGTTTTTTATTTGTGTATGCAGTCCTGCAGCACTCATTAAAAACAGATTCACTTGATGACTTTGATATTTATACTTACAAAGAATCTTTAAATCGGACTTTTATTAGGAATTGCTTATGTTTATCTTAGATTGTACTTTACGTGATGGCGGCTACTACAATAACTGGGATTTCCAAGAAATCGTGGTAGATGCATACTTAAAAGCTGTATCAGAAGCAAAGATTGATTATGTAGAGTTAGGACTGAGAAATTTTCCCCAGTCAGGTTTTTTAGGCGCATATGCATATACAACCGAACAACACTTGGATACGTTGAGCCTTCCTGAAGGCCCAATATATGGTGTTATGGTTGATGCAAAAACTATTCTTAAAGCACCAATGAGTATAGAAGAAGCTGTTGAAAAATTATTTATACCTGCGAAAAACAGTAAAATAAAATTAGTCAGAGTTGCTGCACATTTTAACGAAGTTGAACATTCAGCTCCGATTGTTAAGAAATTAAAAGATATGGGTTATATTGTTGGTTATAACCTTATGCAGGCTGGTGGAAAACCAGATCATGTTATTGCAGATAAAGCCAAGCAAGCAAAAGAATGGGGCGTGATTGATGTTCTTTATTTTGCTGACTCATTGGGCAATATGGATGGCACTGAAGTTGAGAGAATTCTTAGAGCACTTCGCACAGAATGGAATGGGCCAATAGGAATTCATACCCATAATAATATGGGCAAAGGCCTGGATAATACTCTTTCAGCTATGAAGAATGATGTTACCTGGTTAGACACAACCATCACTGGTATGGGTCGAGGAGCCGGGAATACTCCAACCGAAAATTTACTAGCTACCTTAGTTCGTGAAACAAATAAATACGATCCTTCGCCAATTTATGACCTTGTAATTCGGCACTTTGAAGGAATGCAGCGAGAATATGGCTGGGGCAGCAATTTACTATATTTCCTTGGCGCGCAAAATGATGTCCATCCAACTTACATCCAGAATCTGTTATCTAACAACCACTATGGAACAGATGAGATTGTAGGAGCGATTAACTATTTAAGCAATCTCGAAGGAACAATGTCTTATAATGGATCAGTACTTGAGTCTGCACTCAACTTCAATACTGATTCAGATAAGCCAACAGGTACAGATGCATTTATTAACAAATTCCAGGGCAAAGAAGTGTTAGTAATTGCTAATGGGAGTTCATGCTCTCGTTATAAAAAATCTATTGAACTTTATATTAAGACCAAGAAACCAATTGTATTATCCGTTAACTTAAGTCAGTTCATTGATGAATCAATCGTAGATTACATTGTTCTATCCCATAACGTTAAGTTCCTTTCTGAATTTGAAAAATATAAATCATTAAGTAAGCCTGTAATCTTACCAAAGCATCGTTTTAGCACAGAAGAAATGTCCTCTATTGTGCACTTAGATATCATCGATGTAGGATTCAATAGCAACTCTAATACATTTTCTGTTGATGAGTGCGTTGTGAATTCTCCGTATGATTTAACCAGTGCTTATGTCTTCGGAATATTAGCCATGGCTAACCCAGAGTCAATAAAACTGATTGGTTTTGATGGATATGAGAAAGGCGATAGCCGTCAGCAGGAAATGCTGGATATTATTAGCCAATATAAACAATTGAATGACTCTGCCGAGCTCATTTCCCTCACACCAACAGAATACCCAATCTCCCAAGGTTCTATTTATGCAGTCCATTCATAATTATAATATTTATATCTTTGATTGTGATGGTGTTATTTTAAATTCAAACCAGCTAAAAATTGACGCAATGGAAGAAGCATTGCGTGATCTTTGTTTTGAAGCACCACAGATTGATCAATGCATTGATTATTTCAGAAATAATTTCGGTTTATCTCGTTTTCATCATGTAGACGTTTTCATCGAGAAATTCTTACACATTGAACAAAACAGGATAGACACAATCCGAATTGAAATTCTCAATAGATTCTCAGAACAGTGTCATAATTTATATTTAAAAGCCGAAATAACACCTGGGTTTATTGACTTCATTTCTTCACTAGATGGAAAAAAATATATTGCAAGTGGTTCGGAGGAATCTGGGCTAATTAAAGCCTTCGCAGAAAGAGGCTTGGGTTGTTTATTTTCAAAAATTTACGGCTCACCTGAAACTAAATATAATTTAATTCTTAAGATCTTAACTAATGAACAGTCAAAGAATGCGGTCATGATTGGAGATGCCATTTCTGATTTTGAGGCAGCAACAAAAAACAACATAGACTTCATCGCATACACCCCGTATTCGAATGTAAAGGATAGTCTTAGATTGCTTACTACCAATAGTGGCAATAGAGTCATTAATTCATGGAGTGAGATACAATGATTACAGCATTTCTTCCTTGCCGCAAAGGGAGTCAACGAATTGCAGACAAGAATATAAAAGACTTTGCTAATATTAAAGGCGGTTTATTAAGTATAAAATTAAATCAGCTTAAGAAATGCACTCTAATTAATTCAATCGTGGTTTCATCAAACGATGAAAGGATTTTAGAGCTTGTTAGCATAGATAAAGACTCCAGAATCATTATAGATGAAAGACCGGACTATTTGGGAAGTAGTTCTACAACAACAGATGAACTGATTAGATATGTACCTTCGATTGTTCATGATGAACACATATTATGGACTCATGTCACCTCCCCATTTATTAATGAGCATGATTATCAAAAAATCATTGAGGCATATTTCTTTAATATGCAACAAGGTTATGATTCTCTGATGACTGCACATAAGTTACAGGGGTTCATATGGAATGAAACAAGTCCTATTAGCTATAACAGAGATGAGTTAAAATGGCCGATGACTCAAAACATCAAACCATTCTTTGAGATTGATAGCGGAGCATTTGTTTCAAGTGCTAATAATTATAAAGAATTTTCTGATCGAATCGGCAAGCATCCATTTATCTATATTCAAGAAAAAATGAAATCTTTAGACATTGATTGGCCTGATGATTTCTTACTTGCTGAAGAAATATGGAAATTTCAGAATAGTCATTGCAACTTGAAGTAAGCACTACGTTATTCAATAACGATAAACTTGAATGCTTATCAGAAGTAATAATTTCCATATTACTTCCCGCACGTTTTAAGGGCAACAGTGTTTATATATTACGCGATTAAAGTATATTACTGATGCTACAATTATTTTCACAAGCTTTTCTTAAATATAATTAAAGAACAAGATTAGTTGTCTGTATACAGGAAATTTGCTTATGAATACAGTTGCCCTTCATCAGAACTTTCTTGAGACGTTACGTTGAATATATTTATTGCAGCAATTGTAAAAAATGAATCTGGTGCTTTACTTGAGTGGATTGCCTATCATCGAACTCTGGGGATAACAGGTTTTATTATTGCGGATAATAGCAGTAATGATGGTTCTCGCGATCTACTGGAAGGTCTGGCTAAGCTTGGAATCGTAACAGTACTCGACTTTCCAACCATCAGAGATCAAAAACCGCAGCTCCCAGCCTACGAGCGCATTCTACGCAGCTGTGCACGCGAGATTGACCTGCTCGCCTTTATCGATGCTGATGAATTTTTATTACCTTTATCGTCCGATTTGAATCTAGTCGATTACTTTAGCTCGCATTTCAACGATGAAAGCGTCAGTGCGATTGCTCTGAACTGGTCTAATTTTGGCTCAAATGGCGAACTCTTTGCCGAAGAAGGGCTGGTAACCGAGCGGTTCACTAAAAGAGCGCCTTTTAAATTTAATGTTCACCACAACTTTAAAAGCGTGGTGAAACCTGAACGCGTGAACCATTTTAACAATCCCCATCACGCCGACCTGCGCTTTGGCCGCTATATCGATGCGTCAGGAAATGATCTGGTCCTGCATCCTAAGCACGGTAATGGCGTCAGCGCCGAAGTGCTGTGGAACGGCGTGCGGGTTAACCATTACGCGGTGAAATCGCTCGAAGAATTCCTGCTCGGGAAGCACCTGCGCGGCAGTGCCGCCACCGCTAACCGGGTTAAACACAAAGCCTATTTCAAAGCCCATGACCGCAACGATGAGACCTGTCTGCTGGCAGCCTCTCTCGCCCCCAAAGTCAAAGCAGAAATGGCCGCGCTGCAAGCGCAACTCGATGCCCTGCCAGAAGAAGAAAGCCCACAGAAAAACGATTCCTGGCTGGCTTCGCGGGTGAAAAAGCTAATCGGCTAAACCTGCACAACGTCTTTTCTTCTTATCATTTTCGACAAACGCCAGGACGGGGTTGCCCCACTGTGGGCTGAAAATCTTCTTATGCAAAGCAATGGCCACTGGCAGCCTCTGACGCTGCCCGACTCATCGACATTACGCGCGGGCTGGTTTCTGATTCAGGGCACCCTGCGCGCCCGCCAGTCCCGGGGAGAAACCCGGCTACGCTGGCAGGGCCACCAGGGGAGCTGGCATGAACAGACTCTCCCGGTCACGCGTCGCGGCACGCTGCAGGAACTGGTCTGGCTGCCGATAGGCGTGAGCCAACTGGCGCTGCTCGCCAGCAGTGAAGGGGTGGAGTGCGAACTGGCGATCACCCGTTTTTCGCGGGTGTCGGCGGGTGAAAGCCGCTGGCGTCGCCTGCGCCGGGTGTGGCCTTTTTATCAGCGCCTGAGCGCACACAAACGCAAACGGCTGGGGCTGGCGTGGCACCTTTGGCTCACCGATTTACAGCAGGCTTACCAGCTGGTCGGCAAGATCCGCGACGACAGGCCGCTGCACGCCTACGAACACTGGCTGGCAAACTTTGATGCCGTGCAGCCTGGCGAACAGCGGATGATCGCCCGCCAGCTGGCCCGCTGGAAAAATCTGCCCCACGTCTGCCTGCATCTGGTCAACGGCACCGATGAGGCAGCACGCCAGCGCACCCTTGCCAGCATCACGGCCCTGCATTACCCGGCAAGTCATATCACCGTGGTGGAATCAGCCACTCAGCGGCCCGTTGGCGAATGGCAGTGGGCGATCCCCGCAGGGGCCGTGCTCGCACCGGCGGCGTTAGTGTGGCTGGCGCATCAGCTGCGCCAGACCCCGCAGGCCCAATGGGTCTATGGCGATCACGATCTGCTGGATGAAAAAGGCAAGCGCCACTCGCCTAACTTCAAGCCGGACTGGAATGAAACCCTGCTCCACAGCCAGAACTACATCGGCTGGTGCGGGCTATGGCGGGAACAGGGTCATCTCGACGTGCCAAACAACGCGTCCGAGTGCCACCACAGGTGGTTACAGCTGGCCCACCAGCACCAGGCAGACGAGATTGCGCACATCCCTGCCCTGTTGATGCACCTGCCGGAAACAGCGTTGCAGCAGGATGATTATCACACCCTGGCGGGTCAGTTTCCGCCGCTCCCGGCAGGGGTAACGCTAGAGCCCGCGCCGCACGGCATCTGCCGCTGGCGCTGGCCGCTGCCGGCAGAACTGCCGCGCGTCTCGGTTGTGATCCCCACCCGTAACGGGCTGGCGCATTTACGGCCCTGCATCGAGAGTCTGGTGCAGCAAACCCGTTACCCCGATCTTGAGATCCTGGTGATGGATAACCAGAGCGACGATCCCGAAACCCTGGCTTATCTCGCCCACATCACCCGTCAGTACGGGGTGCGGGTTATCGCCTGGGATCATCCGTTTAATTACTCGGCGATTAACAATGCAGCGGTACATGCGTCTACGGGCGAACTTATCTGCCTGCTGAACAACGACACCGAAGTGATGAACCCGGAATGGCTGGAAGAGATGGTCGCCCATCTGCTGCGACCTGGCGTTGGTGTGGTTGGCGCACGGCTGTTTTATGGCGATGGTCGGGTACAGCATGCAGGCGATGCCGTCGGGCCTGGGGGCTGCGCCGATCACCTGCATGCAGGCCTGTCTGCCGATGAACCCGGTTACCAGCGCAGGGCGGTAAGCGCTCAGGAGCTGTCTGCCGTCACAGCAGCCTGCCTGCTGACCCATCGCTCGCTGTTTATTAGCCTTAATGGGTTAGACGAGGTCAATCTGCCGGTGGCATTTAACGATGTGGATTATTGTCTGCGCGTTGGCGAAGCGGGCTGGCGCATCGTCTGGACCCCGTATGCCGAGCTTTACCACCATGAGTCGGTATCCCGCGGCAAAGACATTACCCCGCAGCAGCTGGCACGTGCGCAGGGCGAACTGAACTACATGAAAAAGCGCTGGGCGAAGCGGCTCCAGCATGATCCTGCCTACAATCCCAACCTGAGCTATGACCGACCCGATTTCTCGTTAAGTCATGCTCCTAATGTGGTGTTGCCATGGACGAACTGATCAGAAAGGCACTCTTTAAACCGTATCTGAAGTTGAACAAGCAAAGCGATAATCAGTCCGACAGCGGGTCTGAATGTCGCTCGCTACTGATTTTGCATGAAGGGAATTCCCCAACGCTGGCCTATTTTGAAGAGGCGATCAAAAGCCGTTTTCCCGAAGCCGAATGTCTGCTGGTGGATACGTTAACCACGCCAGCCATTACCGTTGATAAAGGCGCGGCGCTGGTGGTGATCCGCTTTATCTCGACGCTATGGCAGCGCGAGATTGCACGCAATATCGATGACCTCTCGCAGGTGGTCTATTTTATGGATGATGATCTGTTCGATCCCTCCGCGTTAGAGGCGTTACCTAAAGCCTACCGGACCAAAATCATCCGTCGCTCTGCGGCCCAGCACCGCTGGATCACCTCCCACTGCGATAACATCTGGGTCTCGACGCCGTATCTGGCAAACAAGTATGCGCACCTTAACCCCGACGTTGTGCCCGCAATGCCCACGTCCGGATTGCTTGAAGTGCGACGACCTGTAAAAATCGCCTACCACGGATCCAGTTCGCATCAGGCAGAGAAGTACTGGCTGCGAGAGGTGGTCGAAGGCGTACTGATGCAGTGCCCGCAGGCCAGTTTCGAGATCTTTGGCGAGCACGAGATCTACAAACTTTATCGCGATTTGCCCCGGGTCACAGTATTGCATCCAATGAGCTGGCAGAACTATCTCGATTATACCCGGCATCATCGGGTGGATATCGGGCTGGCGCCGTTGCTGGACTCAGCCTTTAATCTGGCAAGAGGCCCGGTAAAATTTTATGATTTTGTTCGTATGGGCGCGGTGGGGATTTACAGTAACTGCGCGCCGTACAGTGAATTTATCGAGCAAAATAGCAATGGTGTACTGCTGAGTAACGATCCGCAGAAGTGGATTGACGCATTGTCACTGTTAGTAAATTCCGATAAGCGGCGTCAGCAGCTGGCAAATAATGCCCGGGAATTCACTTACGCATTAATGAATTAAAACAGAACGGCACAGGGAAGCGTCAATTCTGAACGCGTTTCAGGCCTGGTATTCATATGTTGCCGGCAGCCAAACAATGCCTGAACGGATAAAAAAAGGTATTGTACGGGTGTTCCTATTAACCAATAAAAAAAGTCACTCTCACTTATGAAAATCTTAGTAACGGGCGGTGCCGGTTTCATCGGTTCTGCGGTGGTTCGCCACATTATTCGTGATACCCAGGATGCGGTGATCAACCTGGACAAGCTCACCTATGCAGGCAATCTGGAATCGCTCGCCGACGTCGCAGCAAGTGACCGTTATGCCTTTGAGCAAGTTGATATTTGTAACCGCGCTGAGCTGGATCGGGTCTTTGCCGCTCATCAGCCGGATGCGGTTATGCACCTCGCCGCCGAGAGCCATGTGGATCGCTCCATCACCGGCCCGGCCGATTTTATCGAGACCAACATCGTCGGCACCTATACGCTGCTCGAAGCCGCCCGCGCTTACTGGAGCGAGCTGGATGAAACCCGCAAGCAGGCGTTTCGTTTCCACCACATATCTACCGATGAAGTTTACGGCGACCTGCCGCACCCGGACGAGGTGAGCACCGGCGAAGCACTGCCGCTGTTTACGGAAACGACCCCGTATGCGCCAAGCAGCCCGTATTCCGCATCCAAAGCTTCCAGCGATCATCTGGTTCGCGCCTGGCGTCGCACCTACGGTCTGCCGACCATCGTGACCAACTGCTCCAACAACTACGGCCCGTATCACTTCCCGGAGAAGCTGATCCCGCTGGTTATTCTGAACGCGCTGGACGGCAAAGCGCTGCCAATCTACGGCAAAGGCGATCAGATCCGCGACTGGCTGTATGTTGAAGACCATGCCCGCGCCCTGTACACCGTAGTGACCACTGGCGTAATCGGCGAGACCTACAACATCGGCGGCCACAACGAGAAGCAAAACCTCGATGTGGTACACACCATCTGCGACCTGCTGGATGAGATCGTGCCAAAAGAAGGTTCTTACCGCGATCAGATCACTTACGTGACCGACCGCCCAGGCCACGACCGCCGCTATGCTATCGATGCCAGCAAAATGAGCCACGAGCTGAACTGGCAGCCGCAGGAGACCTTCGAGTCCGGCATCCGTAAAACCGTGCAGTGGTATCTGGATAACCAGCAGTGGGTGAACAACGTCAAAAGCGGCAGCTATCAGGACTGGATCGCGCAGAACTATCAGGGGCGTAAATAATGCATATTCTGCTGTTCGGAAAAAATGGCCAGGTCGGCTGGGAGCTGCAGCGTGCGCTGGCACCGCTGGGCCGCGTGACGGCGGTGGATTTTAACTCCACCGACTACTGCGGTGATTTCAGCAACCCGGCGGGCGTAGCCGAGACCGTGCGTCTGCTGAAGCCAGACGTAATCGTCAATGCCGCCGCGCATACCGCGGTCGACAAAGCTGAAACCGAGCGCGACTTTGCCGAGCTGCTTAACGCCACAAGCGTTGCCGCCATCGCCAAAGAAGCCGAAGCGCTGGGCGCGTGGCTGGTGCATTACTCCACCGACTACGTGTTCGATGGCAGCGGTGACAAAGCCTGGGTTGAAACTGACCAGACCGCTCCGCTGAACGTGTACGGTGAAACCAAGCTGGCGGGCGAACAGGCTGCCGCGCTCTGTTCCCGCCATCTGGTATTCCGTACCAGCTGGGTGTACGCCGCCCGTGGCGCGAACTTTGCCAAAACCATGCTGCGCTTTGGTAAAGAGCGCAGCGAGATGTCGGTCATCAACGATCAGTTTGGTGCGCCGACCGGGGCAGAACTGCTGGCCGACTGCACGGCCCATGCGATCCGCATCGCTCAGGATAAACCCGAGGTAGCAGGTCTTTATCACCTGATTGCCTCAGGAACTACCACCTGGTTCGACTATGCTCAACGTGTGTTCGCCACTGCGAAAGCGGCTGGCGTTGAGCTGGCCGTGACCCAGGTGAATGCTGTGCCGACCAGTGCATTCCCGACACCGGCAAAACGGCCGCATAACTCACGCCTTGATACCAGCAAGTTCCAGCGCACCTTCGGGATGACGCTGCCGGACTGGACGGTTGGCGTTGATCGTATGCTGACCGAGATCCTCGGGAAATAAGTGAAGAGCAAGGACCGCCTTGCTTTACCGACATGGACTAACGTCGAGGTGTGGCCGCGCCACCCTTCCCTGTAAATGCACACAGAAGAATGAAGCATCATGACTAAACGTAAAGGTATTATCCTGGCCGGTGGTTCCGGAACCCGTCTCTACCCCGTCACCATGGCCGTCAGCAAGCAACTGCTGCCGATTTATGACAAGCCGATGATCTACTACCCGCTGAGCACCCTGATGCTGGCGGGGATCCGCGACATCTTAATCATCAGCACCCCACAGGATACGCCGCGCTTTGAGCAACTGCTCGGCGACGGTAGCCAGTGGGGCCTGAACCTGCAGTACATCGTGCAGCCAAGCCCGGACGGCCTGGCGCAGGCCTTTATCCTCGGTGAAGAGTTCATCGGCGAAGACGACTGCGCGCTGGTGCTGGGCGATAACATTTTCTACGGTCACGACCTGCAAAAACAGCTGGTCGATGCTGCCGCTAAAACCGCGGGTGCCACCGTCTTTGCCTATCACGTGCACGATCCAGAGCGCTACGGCGTGGTGGAGTTCAACCACGAAGGCACCGCGATCTCGCTGGAAGAGAAGCCGCTGGAGCCGAAGAGCAACTACGCGGTTACCGGTCTCTACTTCTACGACAATCGCGTCGTAGAAATTGCCAAGAGCCTGAAGCCATCGCCACGCGGCGAGCTGGAGATCACTGACGTTAACCGCATCTACCTTGAGCAAGGGGATCTGTCGGTGGCGATGATGGGCCGTGGCTACGCCTGGCTGGATACCGGTACCCACGAGAGCCTGATTGAGGCCAGCAACTTTATTCAGACCATCGAAACCCGTCAGGGGCTGAAAGTGGCCTGTCCGGAAGAGATTGCCTACCGTCTGAAGTTTATCGATGCCGACCAGGTGCGCAAATTAGCCGCCCCGCTGGCGAAGAATGCTTACGGCCAGTATCTGCTGAAAATGCTTAAGTAATCACCGTTTACCTGGGGCGTCATGCCCCATTTATCAATCAGGCCGTAATCATGAATGTTATCCAGACCGCAATTCCCGACGTCTTTATTTTTGAGCCAAAAGTATTTGGCGATGACCGTGGTTTCTTCTTCGAGAGCTTTAACCACCAGCAGTTTGAAACCGCCATTGGCCGCAGTGTGACCTTTGTCCAGGACAACCACTCTAAGTCTTCTAAAGGCGTGTTGCGCGGTCTGCACTACCAGTTGGCACCTCATGCGCAGGGCAAACTGGTGCGCTGTGTCGCCGGTGAAGTGTTCGACGTGGCGGTGGATATCCGCAAAAGCTCCCCGACCTTTGGTCAGTGGGTAGGCGTGCATCTGTCTGGCGAAAACAAGCGCCAGCTGTGGATCCCGGAAGGCTTCGCCCACGGCTTTATGACCCTGAGCGACACCGCAGAATTCCTGTACAAAACCACCAACTACTACGCGCCGGAAAGTGACCGCGGCATCCGCTGGAACGACGAGACCATTGCTATCGCATGGCCAGAAATCGACAGCGAGATCCTCACTTCCGCCAAAGACAGCATTGCTAAATCCTTCCCGGACGCAGAGTACTTCAACTAAGTTCCACGCCCCGCAGCGACGCGGGGCGCTTTCTCCTGCACAGAGCAAAAATGAAATTTTATACAGGTTCAACAGGGATCCTGGGCAGAAGAGCGCAGATTGAACCGCTGCTTGGTCGCCCGCTGCATCTTTTCAAGACCGACATTCAGCTTGCCGACGACGATACCCTGGTTGGCTGGGGCCAAAAACCCAACACCCATAAAATCAAACAAAAAGCCCACGACCTCGGCCTGCCCTACTGGCAGCTGGAAGACGGTTTTATCGGCTATATCGGCCATCCCGCCCGTGCGGGACTGCCGGTCTCGCTGATTGCCGACCCGGTGGGTATTTATTACGACGCCCGCCAGCCGAGCCAGCTTGAACAGCTGATTGCCGTGCCCTGCAACACCGCGATGCTGGCGCGCGCCGAATCGCTGATTAATGAACTGCTGCGCCTGGGCATCACCAAATACAACTGCTACGCCGCAGGCAGCGGCGTGCCAGATGCGCTGGCGACCCGCCTGCACAATGACCCGCGCCCTAACGTGTTGCTGATCGACCAGGTGGCAGGGGATATGTCCATTCCCGGCGCGCTGGCCACGGAAGACGATTTTATCGCGATGGTGGCCGCCGCCCGGCGCGACCATCCCGGTGCCCGCCTGCTGCTGCGCACCCACCCGGACACGCGGCTCGGTAAGAAAAACGGCGTGCTGGCGCGTCTGGAACTGGACGATGTCGAAGTGGTCGCCGATCACTGCCATCCCCACGCCCTGCTGAATGAAGTTGAGGCGGTCTACACCGTCTCCTCGCAGATGGGTTTTGAAGCCCTGCTGCTGGGCAAAGCGGTGCACTGCTTCGGGATGCCGTTTTATGCCGGCTGGGGGCTGACACAGGACAGCAAAACCTGCGCGCGACGCGAGGCGCAGGTCAGCGTTGCGCAGTTAGTCGCCGCAGCATTGATTCTGTATCCCCGCTATCTGGATCCGGTGCTCGGCCAGCGCTGCGAAGTGGAAGAGGTGCTGGCGATTATTGCCCGCCAGCAGCACCCTGCCCCGCGCTATCGCCGCCTGTACCTGGTGGGATTCTCGCTGTGGAAGCGCGCCTTTATGCATGCCTTCTGCCACCCATTGGCCACCGAGCTGTGCTTTGTGCGCACTCCGCCCGCACGGCTTGCGGCAGACGAACAGGTGCTGGTGTGGGGCGCGCGCCATCCGGAACTGACCAACGCGATTCGGGTGGAAGACGGTTTTATCCGTTCGCGAGGGCTGGGATCTAACCTGTGCCGTCCGTCTTCGTTATCGATCGATCCGGTGGGGATCTATTTTGACAGTCGTCAGCCGAGCAGGCTCGAGCAGCAGCTCAACGCCCTGCCGCTGACCCACGACGTGCTGGCACGGGGTGCCGCGCTGGTGGAACTGCTCCAGCAGCACGGCGTCAGCAAGTACAACGTCGGCACCGCCCAGCAGTTTACGCCGCCTGACGATGGTCGCCCGCTGGTGCTGGTGGTGGGCCAGGTTGACGGCGATGCCTCGATCCTGACCGGCAGCCCGGTGATTCGCAGCAACGAGCAGCTGCTGTGGGCAGTGCGCGAGGCCAGACCGGAAGCGCATATCCTGTTTAAACCGCATCCGGATGTGGTGGCGGGTAACCGGGCCGGGGCGATCTCCGCCGCCTGTCTGGCGCAATGCGTCGACAGCCAGGTGCTGGATCTCGGCCTCACCAGCCTCTATCCGCACGTGGACGAACTGCACACCATGACCTCGCTCAGTGGCTTCGAGGCGCTGGTCCAGGGCGTGAAGGTCACCACCTGGGGCCAGCCGTTCTACAGCGGCTGGGGACTGACCGAAGATCGTCATCCCGCGCCTCGTCGGGAACGTACCTTGCCGCTGGCGGCGCTGGTGTATATGACGCTGGTTGCCTATCCGCTGTATATCGACTGGCAAAGCGGCCTGTGGATGAGCCCGGAGCAGCTGATCCGCCAGCTGGCAGGGCAAAAAAAAGCCTCATCGCAAAAATCGAGCCGCTGGCAGCGCTGGCAAATCAAGCTGAGCTATCTCGCACAGACTCTGCAGCCCCGCGCCTCTTTGTCCCGCTTCATTAAAGAAAGACGTCATTAAAGCCGCTTACTGATTTGATTTATCAACGGAACCGATCTGGGAAACACAATGGACGAGCAAGCTATCCGCCACTTATTGAATGGCCGTCGATATCTGTTATTACAAGGACCTATGGGCCCCTGTTTTTCGCGTCTGGCTGCCTGGCTGCAGAACAGCCGTCGCGAGGTCAAGCAGGTCTGCTTTAATGCCGGGGACTCATGGTATGCCGCGAAAGAGACCGCGCTGCACTACACCGGCTCCGTGAAGAATTTTGCCTTCTGGCTGCGCGAATTACACAAAACCTACCCCTTCGACACCATCGTCTGTTTTGGTGACTGCCGTCCAATGCACATCGAAGCGAAAAAGTGGGCGCGCAGCAAAGCCATCGATTTCCTCGCGTTTGAGGAGGGCTATTTCCGCCCGTTCTACATCACCCTGGAAAAAGGGGGGGTGAACGCCTTCTCCTCAATGCCCATCGATGCGAAGTATTATCGCGACCAGCCGCTGCCCGAGGTGAAAACGCCGACGCCATGGAAACCGAGCTCCTTTAACCGTGCCGCCCATGCCATGCTCTATTACGCGGCGGGCTGGTTTGGTCGCCATCGCTACCGGGGCTACCGTCACCATAAGTCGTTCTCCCCGTGGTACGAGATGCAATGCTGGTTCCGTGCCGGTCGCCGTAAGCTGTGGTACCGCTGGCAGCAGCGCCATATGCTGAGCCATATCACCGGCACGCTGGATAACGAATATTACCTGGCGATTTTGCAGGTCTACAACGACAGCCAGATTATTCATCACAGCCCGTACAAAGACGTGCGTGAATATATCGAAACCGTGATCCGCTCATTTGCCCGCCATGCGCCGAAAGAGCGGCACCTGGTGTTTAAGCATCACCCGATGGATCGTGGTCACCGCTATTACGGCACCTTAATTAACACCCTGACCGAGAAATACGGCATTACGGGGCGGGTTATTTATGTACACGATGTGAACCTGCCCGCGCTGCTGACCCATACCCGGGCGGTGATTACCGTAAACAGCACCGCAGGCCTGTCGGCGCTGATCCACAACAAGCCGCTGATGGTGATGGGCAAAGCGCTGTACGACATCGAAGGGCTCACCTGGCAGGGTCCGCTAACTCAGTTCTGGCAGACTGACTTCACCCCGGATAAAAAACTGTTCCAGCGTTTTCGCGCTCATCTGCTGCACGACACCCAGATCAACGCCGTGTTTTACGGTAAGTCCGACTGGCTCGATACCCCTTACACCCTGTCGACGCCGGAAACCGTGGTCGAACAGGAGCCGCAGCCCGCCCCTGAGACCGTGACCTCAATCACATAAAATCCCCTGATGGCGGCGAGCCTGAACCACTCGCCGTCGCTGTTGACCGTTCATCCCGCCATATAACCTCTCACAGATTTACCTTCCTTTACGCGCGCGCCACTCTGGCAAGATCGCCTCAGCATTAATCAACATTTCTCACACCGAACCCTGACCCTTTTACCCGTTAAAAAACCAGGTTTTATTATGGATATGAAAAAACTTCTTAAACATGCTCCCTGGGCCCTTATAGGGATCCTCGGCGCATTTTGCCTCTCGGTAGTGGCCCTGCGCCGCGGTGAGCACGTCAGTGCCCTGTGGATCGTCGTGGCTTCCGTATCGGTTTATCTGGTGGCGTACCGCTACTACAGTCTCTATATCGCCCAGAAGGTCATGAAGCTTGACCCGACGCGCGCCACCCCGGCGGTCATTAACAATGACGGCCTGAACTACGTTCCGACCAACCGCTACGTGCTGTTTGGTCACCACTTTGCGGCAATTGCCGGTGCTGGCCCGTTGGTGGGACCGGTGCTGGCGGCGCAGATGGGCTACCTGCCGGGTACCCTGTGGCTGCTCGCAGGCGTGGTGCTGGCGGGTGCAGTGCAGGACTTTATGGTGCTGTTTATCTCTTCCCGTCGTAACGGCGCCTCTCTGGGTGAGATGATCAAAGAAGAGATGGGCCGCGTGCCGGGCACCATCGCCCTGTTTGGCTGCTTCCTGATCATGATAATCATCCTGGCGGTGCTGGCCCTGATCGTGGTGAAAGCGCTGGCTGAAAGTCCGTGGGGCGTGTTCACTGTCTGCTCGACGGTGCCGATTGCGCTGTTTATGGGCATCTATATGCGCTTCCTGCGGCCGGGCCGCGTGGGCGAAGTGTCGGTGATTGGTATTGTGCTGCTGGTGGCCTCCATTTACTTTGGCGGCATCATCGCCCACGACCCGTACTGGGGCCCGGCGCTGACCTTTAAAGACACCACCATCACCTTTGCGCTGATTGGCTATGCCTTTATCTCCGCCCTGCTGCCAGTGTGGCTGATTCTGGCCCCGCGTGATTACCTGGCGACCTTCCTGAAAATCGGCGTGATCGTCGGTCTGGCGATCGGCATCGTGATCATCAACCCGGAACTGAAAATGCCTGCGGTGACGCAGTACATTGACGGCACCGGACCGCTGTGGAAAGGCGCGATGTTCCCGTTCCTGTTCATCACCATCGCCTGTGGCGCGGTGTCTGGCTTCCATGCCCTGATCGCCTCCGGCACCACGCCGAAGCTGATGGCAAACGAAACCGACGCCCGCTTCATTGGTTATGGCGCGATGCTGATGGAATCCTTCGTGGCGATCATGGCCCTGGTGGCAGCGTCCATCATCGAGCCGGGTCTGTACTTCGCAATGAACACTCCACCGGCGGGTCTGGGCATTACCATGCCGAACCTGCACGAAATGGGTGGCGACAATGCGGCGCTGATCATGGCGCAGCTGAAAGACGTCAGCACCCACGCGGCAGCGACCGTCAGCTCCTGGGGCTTTGTGATCTCACCTGAGCAGATCATGCAGACCGCCAAAGACATCGGCGAACCCTCGGTTCTGAACCGTGCCGGTGGCGCACCGACCCTCGCGGTAGGTATCGCCCACGTGTTCCACAAAGTGCTGCCGATGGCCGACATGGGCTTCTGGTATCACTTCGGGATCCTGTTCGAAGCGCTGTTTATCCTGACCGCGCTGGATGCCGGTACCCGTGCGGGTCGCTTTATGCTGCAGGATCTGCTGGGTAACTTCGTGCCATTCCTGAAAAAAACCGATTCACTGGTCGCCGGGATTCTGGGCACCGCGGGCTGCGTTGGGCTGTGGGGCTACCTGCTGTATCAGGGCGTGGTTGACCCGCTGGGCGGCGTGAAGAGCCTGTGGCCGCTGTTCGGTATCTCTAACCAGATGCTGGCGGCTGTGGCGCTGGTGCTCGGCACCGTGGTGCTGATCAAGATGAAGCGCACCAAATACATCTGGGTGACCGTGGTGCCTGCTCTGTGGCTGCTGCTCTGCACCACCTGGGCGTTGGGTCTGAAGCTGTTCAGCACCAACCCGCAGCTGGAAGGGTTCTTCTATATGGCGAGCCAGTACAAAGCGAAGATTGCCGCAGACTCGGGTGAACTGACCGCGCAGCAGATTGCCAACATGAACCATATCGTGGTGAACAACTACACCAACGCCGCGTTAAGCATTCTGTTCCTGGTGGTGGTGTACAGCATTATCTTCTACGGGGTCAAAACCTGGATCGCCGTGCGTAACGCCGACGGTCGTACCGATAACGAAACGCCATACGTTCCGGTACCGGAAGGCGGCGTGAAGACCTCTTCACACCATTAATCCTACCCCTCACCCTAACCCTCTCCCCAAAGGGGAGAGGGAACCGTACGGCGCGGTCTTTCCCCCTCGCCCCTTTGGGGAGAGGGCCGGGGTGAGGGGAAACACAAGCCCGGCGGACTGACGTTCCCGGGCTTTTTATATCTGGATGACATAATGTTTGGTAACTTAGGCGAAGCAAAAAAATACCTCGGTCAGGCGGCGAAAATGCTGATTGGCATTCCGGACTATGACAACTACGTTGAACATATGAAGACCAACCATCCGGATAAACCGTACATGACCTACAGCGAATTCTTCCGCGAGCGCCAGGAAGCGCGCTACGGCGGAAGTGGAGAAGGCGGCGTGCGCTGCTGCTAAAGGAGAGACCATGACACCGATTGCAGTTACCCTACTTACCGGCTTTCTTGGCGCGGGCAAAACCACCCTGCTGCGCCATATCCTCAACGAACAGCACGGCTTTAAAATCGCGGTCATTGAGAACGAGTTCGGTGAAGTGTCCGTTGACGATCAGCTGATTGGCGATCGCGCCACCCAGATCAAAACGTTGACCAACGGCTGCATCTGCTGCACCCGCTCCAGCGAGCTGGAAGACGCCCTGCTCGACCTGCTCGACAGCCGCGATCGCGGCGATATCGCTTTCGACCGCCTGATAATCGAATGCACCGGTATGGCCGACCCCGGCCCGATTATTCAGACCTTTTTCTCCCACGAGATCCTCTGCCAGCGCTACCTGTTGGACGGGGTGATCGCCCTGGTCGACGCGGTTCACGCCGATGAGCAGATGAACCAGTTCACCATTGCCCAGTCGCAGGTAGGCTACGCCGACCGCATTCTGCTAACCAAAACCGACGTGGCGGGCGATAGCGAAAAGCTGCGCGAACGCCTGACGCGGATCAACGCCCGCGCGCCGATTTACACCGTCACGCATGGCGATATCGACCTGACGCAGCTGTTTAACACCAACGGCTTTATGCTGGAAGAGAACGTCACCGCGAAACCGCGCTTTCACTTTATGGCCGACAAGCAAAACGACGTCTCGTCGATTGTGGTCGAGCTGGATTATCCGGTGGACATCAGCGACGTGTCGCGCGTGATGGAGAACCTGCTGCTGTCGTTTGCCGACAAACTGCTGCGCTACAAAGGGATGCTATGGATCGACGGTGAGCCGAACCGCCTGCTGTTCCAGGGCGTACAGCGCCTGTACAGCGCCGACTGGGACCGCCCGTGGGGCGATGAAACGCCGCACAGTGTGATGGTGTTTATCGGTATCCAGCTGCCGGAAGAGGAGATCAGGGCGGGGTTTGCGGGGTTACGTAAATAAGCCCGCGGACGGTTCCCTCTCCCGCTGGGAGAGGGCATCAGGCCGCATAATTAGCGGCGGATCACCACCAGCTTCTGGTTCACAAACTCTTTGATCCCCAGGTCCGACAGCTCGCGTCCGTAGCCGGAGCGCTTAACGCCACCGAACGGCAGCTCGGCTGCGGTATCGGTCAGCCAGTTGATCCACACCATCCCGGTTTCGATGTTCGACGCCATCTTTTTGGCGCGTTCAATATCTTTGCTGAACACCGCGCCGCCCAGACCGTAGTGCGAGTCGTTGGCCAGTTTCACCGCCTCTTCATCGTTTTTCACCACGTAGACCTGCGCCACCGGGCCGAAGAACTCTTCGAAATACGCCGGGTTATCGCGGGTGATGTTGGTCAAAATCGTCGGCTCAAAGAAGCTGCCCTCACGCGCGACCGGCTTGCCGCCGTAATGCAGCGTCGCCCCGTTTTTCACCGCCTCGTTAACCTGTTTGGTCAGGGTCTCCAGCGCGTCTTTCGATGACAGTGGCCCCAATGTGGTGCTCGCATCCAGCGGATCGCCGATCTTCACCTGTTTGAAGGCCTCGGTATATTTCGTCAGGAACTGCTCAGCCACTTTTTCATGCACGATAAAACGCTTGGCGGCGGTACAGACCTGCCCGGCGTTGGCGAGCCGCGCGTTAACGCCGATTTTTACGGCCTTCTCCAGATCCGCATCGTCCAGCACCACGAACACATCGTTACCGCCCAGTTCGAGGGTCGATTTTTTGATGTGCTTCGCGGCCTGCGCGGCCACCACGCTACCGGCTTTCTCGGATCCGGTCAGGGCAGCACCCTGCACGCGCGGGTCGGCGATGATCCTGGCCACCTGATCCTGAGAGATAAACAGGTTAGTCCATGCCCCTTCCGGCGCACCGGCTTCGCGCACCAGATGGGCGAAAGTCTCTGCACAGTGCGGCACGATGCTGGCATGTTTAGCGAGAACCGGGTTACCCGCCGCCAGGTTCGGAGCCAGCACGCGCATCAGCTGATAATAGGGGAAGTTCCACGGCTCAACCGCCATCACCACGCCGATGGGATGATGCTCGACCCAGGCTTCGCCGAGTTCGGAGGGGTATTTTACCGGGGCAAGGTGCTGCTTCGCGTTATCGGCATAGTAGCGAGCGATCTGCGCGCAGAGTTTCACTTCGGCACGGCTCTGCTCGATGAGTTTCCCCATCTCCACGCTGGCAATTTTCGCCAATTCTTCGCTACGGGAGTCAATCAGATCCGCCAGCTTGTGCAGCACCGGCAGCCGTTTGTCGATGCTGCCTTTCGCCCAGTCGGAGTGATAGAGCGCATCGGCTGTTTTCAGCGCCGCCTCGACATCAGCATCAGTATGAGAAGGATATTCTTTGATGAGTTTGTTGTTAGCAGGATTCACTGTCTGATAGGCCATTATTGCCTCCTTTTTGACTACACAGGCTATTAAGGGTAGTCAACATGGCCGGGTATGAAGGTAAAGTTGGGTATACAGGCTGTAGTGAGGACCACTATCAGACTTTTCCGCCGCCCCATGCTATAAGCACCTGTCCCCTCGCACAGGTAGCCACCATGACCTACACGCGCCACGTCAATCAGACCTTCCGTCGCCAGCCCGGCGTAGAGCTACGCAGCACCTGGCAAAGCACCCAGGCGTATAAACGCCACAGCCATGCGCAACTTTCCATTGGCGCCATCCTGGAGGGACAAACCTGCTGCACCTGCAACGGCGAGCCGTTCACCCTTTATCCTGGCGATCTGATTATCATCCCCGCGCATCTGCCGCACAGCTGTAACCCCGTTGCCGGGCAACCCCGCAGCTACCATATGCTGTATCTGGAGACTGACCTTCAGCCCGCTATGCAGGTGATCCGCAATGAGGCGCTGTTCCGCCAGTATCTGACGGTCGTTGAGACGCTGTCGCCCGAGGCGATCGGTGCCCTGCTGTCCGGGCTGGCAGCAAATAGCGCCCCGCCTGATGCCCTTCGTCCATCCAGCCTTGCCCTGTTGCAAACGTTACGCCACAGCCTGCAGGAACCGCCTTCTCTGGACGTTTTAGCCCGGCGCTTCTCGTTGCGCAAAGAGACGCTTATCAGAACCTTTAAACAGGATACCGGCCTGACGCCCGGCACCTTTCTGGCCATCTCCAGAGTAGAGTTCGCCAAAGCGCGCCTGCGTGCCGGGGATCTCATCGCAGACGTCAGTTACCAGAGCGGCTTTGCCGATCAGAGCCATTTCCATAAAACCTTTGTCAGCTACACGGCCGCTACCCCTCGCCAGTACGCCACCGGGCGATCAATATCCGACAATAATTAGCGCTCGCGTCGGCGTAGCCTGACCTCAGTTTTGCTGATGAGGTCACTATGGAACTGTTTACCACTCTCTTCCCGCCCGCTTTTTTGGCCCTCGCGCTGGCGCATTTTGTCGCCCTGCTCAGCCCCGGTCCGGATTTCTTTTTGCTGATGGGCTTCGCTGCCCGCCACCGCCTGCGCGGCAGCGCCGGGCTGTGCGTGGGGATCGCCGCGGGCAACGGATTCTACATTCTGCTGGTGATAGTGGGCTGGAGCGCGCTGCGCCAGTTCACACTGCTGTTCAGTGCTATTGAGTTGCTGGGCGCGTTGTACCTGCTGTGGATAGGCTGGCAACTGGTGCAAAGCCGGCCCACCACGCTCGCCGTTGAGCGCGCAGAAGCTGTCTGCCCCTCCTGGCGCAGGCAGCTCCTGCTCGGCCTGGGTTCCGCAGTGTTAAATCCGAAAAACGCGCTTTTTTATCTGGCGCTGGTGACCGCCCTGCTCGGCCCGGACGTCACGCTTCTTCAGCAGTCGGTAAGTGGGATCTGGATGGTGATGGTGGTGCTGGTATGGGATCTGGCGGTGGTGTCGTTGATTACCTTGCCCGCTGTGCAACAGCGCCTGAAATATTGCGTGTGGAAAATCGAACGCGCGGCAGGGGCGGTGCTGCTGATGTTTGGCGGCGGGATCTTATGGCGATTTTTGGCGCCACTCTAAGCGCAAAGGAAACGCCTGATGGCGCTGCGCTTATCAGGCCGGGGAATACAATCCGTAGCCCCGGTAAGCGCAGCGCCACCGGGAGTTAATTCTTGTTTTGATCGCGAAGCATCGCTTCGCGCAGGATGGCGTTAAGCCTGGTCTGATAGCCCTTTCCTGGCCTCTTCAGCCACTCCATGACATCAGCATCAATACGCACTGAGGCCTGCGTTTTTAAAGGGCGATAAAATTTGCCGCGCACCGCCTCGGACCAGGTTTCATCCATCGTTGCAGGGATATCGCTATAGTCGATGTCCTCATCAGGTTTATTTGCCAGCGCCTTGAGTTCTGCCTCACGTCTGGCGCTCATGACGGGTGCGTCGCCACGTTTATGTTTAACCACGCTCATAACGAATCCTCTCTCTTCTGTCTGCCTTACGTGCGCTGATGATGCGAATCACTTCATAGCCACTTTCAAAACGAATCGTGTGTGCAACCAAAATCACAGCGACGCCGCCCACAAGCCCGATACTTTGCCAGCGAAACTCACCGTTTTCGTATCGCTCCTGCAGGGATAAATGGTGAGGATCGTCAAAAATTAACACCGCATCCTCAAAGCGAACCCCGTGCTTTTGCAGATTACTTTTGGCCTTCCTGGTATCCCACTCAAACTCCGTTAGCATAGTGCACCCTCCCTGGATTGTATATACAAAAAAGAATATACAAATGCAGTGCAATACACACGCTACCCGCTGTAATTTCAATCAAAAATGGAATGCGGCTTCAGGAATAATCCACCTCTCGATGACACCCATACCTTATTTTTGCTTTTTCAACACACCTCCCTCTATCCTTAACCCTATGGAAAAACTCGCTGAACTCAAACGCGCCAAGCTGTTAGCGCTGTCGTTACTGCTGATTGCCGTCGCGACCTTTATCGTCACCCTCTTTTTGCCGCAAACCTTCTGGGTGCGTGGCGTGAAGGCCATTGCCGAGGCGGCGATGGTCGGTGCGCTGGCGGACTGGTTCGCCGTTGTCGCCCTGTTTCGCCGGGTGCCGATCCCGTTTATCTCGCGCCATACGGCGATTATTCCGCGTAATAAAGACCGGATTGGCGACAATCTTGGCCAGTTCGTGCAGGAGAAATTTCTCGATACCCAGTCGCTGGTCACGCTGATCCGCCGCCATGAACCGGCGCAGATGATCGGGACATGGTTTAGCCAGCCGGAAAACGCCCAGCGCGTCGGGCAGCATTTGATCCAGGTGATGAGCGGTTTTCTGGAGCTCACCGACGACGGGCGCATTCAGCAGCTGCTCAAGCGCGCGGTGCATAAGGCGATTGATAAGGTCGATCTCAGCCAAACCAGCGCGATCATGCTGGAGAGCATGACCAAAAATAACCGCCATCAGGTGCTGCTGGATGCGATCATCAACCGGCTGATCGACCTGATCCAGCGCGACAGCACCCGGGATTTTATCGCCGCGCAGATCGTCCACTGGCTGAAGACCGAGCACCCGAACAAATCAAAAATCCTGCCGACCGAATGGCTGGGGGATCAAAGCGCCGAGCTGGTGTCGGACGCCGTGAACACCCTGCTGGATGACATCAGCCACGACCGTACTCACCAGATCCGTCAGGCGTTCGATCGCGCGGTAATGAAGTTTATCGACAACCTGAAAAACGATCCGCAGACCGCCGAAAAAGCGGAAAACATTAAACACTACCTGAAAAATGACGAGGCCTTTAACCGCTATCTGGGCGAGATGTGGACCGATCTGCGCCAGTGGCTGAAGACGGATATGCAGAGCGACGACTCGCGGGTGAAGCAGCGCCTTGCCAATGCCGGGCTGTGGTTCGGCGAAACGCTGATTGCCGACGCCAGCCTGCGCGCCTCGTTCAACGAGCACCTGGAGCAGGCGGCGCACCGCGTGGCACCGGAGTTTGCCGCCTTCCTCACCCGCCACATCAGCGACACGGTAAAAGGCTGGGATGCGAAGGACATGTCCCAGCAAATTGAGCTGAACATCGGCAAGGATCTGCAGTTTATCCGCGTCAACGGCACGCTGGTGGGCGGCACCATCGGGCTGATTCTGTTCCTGCTGTCGCAACTCCCTGCCTTCCTGCAGGCATAAAAAACGGGGCATCATGCCCCGTTTTCCGTTAGCCCGCGGGTTGCGGTTCAGGGGCATCGCGCCCACGTTCCCGCTCGCGCATCACCTCGGCTTCGAAGAATTCCTTCACCACCGTCACCGACAGACCAATCACAATCTGCAGGTTATTGCCGCTGCGGATTGTCCCCAGCGCACCGGCAGCTTTTAGCGCGTGGTCGTCCAGCACCCGGGACGGATCGTTCACCACCAGCCGCAGACGGGTCTGGCAGTTGCTGATCACATCCACGTTATCCGCACCGCCGACGCAGTTCAGGATGGCGATCGCTTTCTCGCGATCCGGCTGGACGCCCGCCGCTTTTTTATCCCGATAATCCTGCTTCGAATACAGACGCACCTCGGCTTCATCCGGATTGCGCCCCGGGGTCATGATGTTGTAGCGCAGGATCACGAAACGGAAGACAAAGAAGTTGATCGCCGCAAAGGTCAGACCGATCGCAATGTGGATCCAGATCAGGTTGGCGTGGTTCTGGGCGTAGAACACCCAATTAAAGAGGATCATGTCGTTCAAGCCGCCGCCCATAAAGCCGACCACCCCCGCCATATACAGCACCATACAGAGTACCGCCCCCACCAGCGCGTTCAGGGCAAACAGCAGCGGTGAAATAAACAGATAGGTAAACTCGATAGGTTCGGTGATCCCCACTGTGACCGCGGTGATGATCGCCGGGAAAATCAGCGCCGCCACTTTACGCTTCTGATCTTTATGCGCGGTGGAGTACATCGCCAGCCCCGCCCCGATGGAGCAGAACACGCAGATGTTACCTTCCAGACTATAGCCCCCCGCCGGGAACTGCTCTTTCAGCGGGATCGGCGAGGCGGCAAACTGCGCCACGTGCTCAATCCAGTAGGTGTACAGTCCGCCATCCACCACCGCAGGGCCAAAATAGAACGGGAAGTAGACGAAGCGGTGCAGGCCCGTCGGCACCAGGAAGTGATTAATGAAGGTGAAAATCCCCATCCCCGGCACGCCCGCGCCAATGTAGAAGGTCTGCATGGCGTTAATGCCCAGCTGCACTTTCGGCCACAGCAGGCAGGTCAGCCACGCCAGCGGCAGCATCAGGAAGAAGGCGATGATAAACACCAGCGCCATCCCCTGGAAGATGGACAGGTAATCGTGCAGTTTCTTCTCGAAGAAGCGGTTGTGGATCCAGGTGACGATCCCCCCCACCAGCAGGGAGAAGACAATGCTGGTATCCAGGGTTTTGATGCCGCCGATCATCGTCAGGCCGCTCTCTTTGCCAATCTCCTGGCTAAAGTCGACGCCGAAATCTGGCCCCCAGAAGGTCAGAATACTGCTGGTGAAGTAGTTAAAGGCCATATAGGCGAAAAAGGCCACCAGCGCCGCGCGCGCCTGGGCCGATCGCGCCAGCCCGATCGGCAATGCCATGCAGAACAGCAGCGGGAAGTTGCGGAATATGGTCCAGCCACCGGACTTCAGGATGGTCATTACCTTATAAAAATTAGACTCCGGACTGGCCAGCGATCCCATGATCTCCGGCATGGTCAGAATATTGGTGACGGCCAGCAGCAAACCGGTAAACGGCAGGAAGGCTATTGGCACCGCCATCGCACCGCCAAACGTCTGGAAGGCGCCCATGAGGTTGAGTTTTTTCACTTATTATTATCTCCGCTATCATCGTTCAGAAAGGATCACGTCACTGCGTTGTACCCAGCCAGTTACCCTGCTCCACCTCCAGCAGGAGCAGCATGGTTAACGCCTGAGCGTAAGGAACAGGGGCCATGGCGATATCGCAGTAATACTGAATATCCCAGCCCAGCATGGTGCCGCGCGACGCTTCAAGGACAATGCCCCCGTCGTCGATCCGCGCCAGCACAGCGTCAAACGCCCGCAGCGCATGTGCGGCCACGTCGTCATCAAGAATGCCCATCCGCACGCCACGCAGCATGCCCCAGGCGATCCCCGCCGTGGCAGACGACTCCTGCGGCGAGAGCGGATCGTCGAGCACGGTGTGCCACATGCCGTTGTCGGCCTGACACCCGCACAGGGTGCGAACCTGACGAGCAACCACCTGCGACAGATAGCGGCGGATCCCCGCATCCAGGTGTTCACCCATCAGTTCAATAAACTCAGGAATAGCAACCGTGACCCACGCGTTGCCGCGCGCCCAGAACGCCCCCGCAAAGTGGTGCTTATCCACAAACGTCCAGCCGTGATACCAGAGCCCGCTGGCCGGATCGCTTAAGTAGCGGGTATGCAGCAAAAACTGATACCCCGCCTCATCAATCAGATCCCGGCGCTTAAGCACAATCCCCGCCACGCCGAGGAACAGGCAGGTCATAAACAGGGTGTCATCCCACAGCTGACCGGTGTTAGGCTGCTCTTTCACCACGTGCTGAAAACCGCCCTCTTCGGTTCTGGGCAGGTCTTGCAGCAGCGCGTCGGCCCAGTCGTTGACCGTCGCCAGCAGGTCCGGGCGCTGATGGTGCCCGGCGACCAGCGCCAGAGCGATCATCGGCGCGGTGGTGTTGATCTGAATTTCCGGCAGCCCTTTGGCGATCTGCTGCTCATACCATTCGAGGATCGACTGCTGCAGGGCCGCATCCTGGCAAAACTGCGCATAGCGCCAGAAGCCGTACAACCCCACGCCAATCTCCCACTCCCACTCTTCAAAGTGGATCGCAAATCCGTCGCCTGTGCCGACCTCGTTCAGGTTCTTCAGGCGGCAAAAGCCCCGCACCACGCGATCCAGCGTGCTCATTGTCTCTTCCCTGATCATCCCTTCACTCCTGTGTGTTCCACCCGCAGTTCACCGTCTTTCAGCGCCGGGAACGGGTGGTGGGTCCCGGCCATATCGATTGCCATCTCGTCGCCCGACGCGGCATCGCTCACCCAGGCCTTCTGCCGGGCCGGATCAAGATGGAAGGTCAGCGCCGCGATGCGGGTACAGAAGGCAGCGAAGGCCGCGTCATCGCCCTCCCCGGCGTCGAGATACCACGCCACCTGACGCCCCATCGCCCGGCACTCGCTTCCGGCGGTTAATCCTTGCGTTATCGCCTGCAGCGGTGCAGTGCAAAGCACCGCCGCAAAGGCGTGACCGGCGCGCACAATCCGCCCGGCCTCCAGAGAAATGACACAGTCGAAAGCTTCAACGGGGAGATGAAGATGGGTCCACGGCAGGGGGTCGCCCGCAATGTCCCACAGCAGCATGGCGCGATTTTCGGCCTGCACCACGCGGGGCATCACGGCGTTTCCGGCCCAGAATGAGGGGCGTTTTTCCCCACCCGGCTCCGCTTCGCCAGGATGGTTAATCCAGATTTTGGCGTCAAAACGCGAGGCAAACTGCAGATCGACCAGGTGCTGTTGATGGCCCGCCTCGCCGGTGTGGTGATCGACGCAGGAGGACAAACTCACCCCTGGCGCTTTCCACACCACGATGTTGCCGCCGCCGCAGCGGTACCAGGCCGACAGCGCCCCGTGGGTGAGATGCGCAGACTGCGCCGCCTGTGCAGGCGGGACGTAATCGCTGGCGCAAAACAGCGGCAGCGACGCACATTTACGGTTATAGCCGCCCTGGCCCCAGGCCACGGTGCCGTAGGCAGACAGCTCGGTCAGACTCCCGGCCAGCAGCTCTTTTTCATACACCCGGCCCATGGTGCCCGCCGCCACGCCGTGCTGATAGTGCAGCGCGCTTTGCAGCATCAGGCGGTCGATCAGCCCGCGCGCCCTCTCGCGGATAACCGCGTGTTCCGCCATCTGATACAGAGCGAAGAGGCCGATGTAATCCACCGGGTAATAGGGGGCGGAGTTCCACTCGACAAAGCCGTGAACCTCGATGGCGTCGAACCACTGCATCAGGCGCGCGTGCGCGATGTTCTGCTGCTCACGCCCGCTGCGCCCGGAGGCGATAAAACGCTCCTGTGGGAAAAACTGCCCGGCCAGGTACTGGGCGGTGTGGAAGCACAGGGCGTGGTTTTCACTCCAGAACCACATCACGTCGCAGCCCGGCTCGTCCAGCCAGTAGCGATAGCCCAGCAGGGTTGATTTCACCCGCCGCCACAGGGTCGGCGGGAAATGCTCCCCCTGGTGATAGCGCCAGATCCACAGCAGCGGCACCAGCGAAAAGTCAGAGCAGTCTTCCCGGGCGCTGATGCGTTTCAGGGTGCTTTGCAATAAGCGCTCGCACGCCGGGCCAGTATCGCCCAGATGCAGCATCGCCAGCAGGCGCCCGGTACGGTCCATGCCGTGCCGGGCGGTATAGCGCAACGCTTCCTGCTTGCGCCCGGCCAGCGTATCGGCACTCGCCTTAACCGGCGCATCCGGCATGACGTTAACGCCCAGGTAACGGGTCAACGTTATTCCGGCCCGGGTCAGGGTCAGGCGCAGCTGGTAGTGCGCTTCGCCCGTTTCCGGCGGCAACGGCAGCGACAGCGCCGTAGTACCGGCCTCCACCGCGCCAAAATCAAGCTGCAGGGCCGTGAAATTATCGTTGCCCATGCCGTGCAGTTCACCCCCGCAGACGAGGTCGTCCGGCGCAGGTTCATTGCAGCGCACCCGCACGGTATGGTTGAACGCGGCGAGTTCCGGGCGCAGGCCGCCCGCAAACTGGTTCAGGATATTAACCGCCGTCCCGTCAACGTCCGGCAAGGCGACACCCAGCGCAGGCGTATCCAGATAGATCATCTGCAGGGCAAAGATAGTGTCGCGTTCAAACAGTTCGTCCAGATGGATCAGCAGGCGGTTCTGTCCGGCATTGAGCGGCAGTTTGACCTCGATCGGCTGCATCTGATTGCGGGTAAACGGCGTAAAGCAGACGATCGGCTGGCCCTGATTCCAGATCCGCACCCCGCCGCAGGTGGCAAGTCGAAAGCGAAACTCGCCCGCGTCAGGGGCATAAAGATCGACCGTCAGCCAGCGCTGAACGTGGAAGGCGACGTGGCGAAAGTCAGAGAAAGAGACGGTATCGCTCTCGCCCGTGAAGGTGACGTCATGGCAGGGCAAAGCCTGAAGGGGATCAACGGCACGCCGGGCGTGGGTCTCGCGAAACACCCGACGGCAAAAGGACGCCTCCTTCGGCCCAGCGCCGTTGCGAAAGTGGTAATCGATCGCCGGATCCGTCGCTTCACCGGTATAGAACTCGGCAAACCGCTCCGCTTTTGCCGCTGAAAACAGAAAACGCGTCAGCGCGTCGCCCTGTGATAACTGCCAGTCACCCTGTGACATAGTTTCCTCTTCTTGCGTGGAACTAATACATTGCGGCGATATCATCAGCGGGTTTGATAGATGTGGCGAGTAGCCATTTTTAGGGATAAGTGGGAATTGCCCGGCGACTCACAAACCGCCAGCGCAGGCAGGGTGCGGCGTGACGGGCATCACATTGCGCCTGAAGGGAATCCGTAAGGATGTGACGCAGATCACCTGGCGGCTGACGGGTAAAAAAATAGCGTGATCGGCATCACGCTATACGGGTCTTGCGGGGCGAATTAGCCTTTCAGGGTTTTCAGCTCATCGCTCAGGCTGTCCGCCAGGGCGCGGACGCGCGAGGGATCGAATAACACGTGCAGGCCGGGTGAGGCATCCACGTGCTTCGCGCAGTAGTCTTCCATCTCGGCGGCGCTGCGATACAGCTCCTGAATGTTAATCTGGCAAATCTCGCGCATGCTCCAGCTGTTCTCCACTTCCCGGGCAAAACGCAGGGTGAAAAACGCTTTCTGCGCGTGCAGGAAAAGATGGCAGTACAGGGCAAACCCCTGCCACTCCTCGAGCCAGCGCTGGTGCAGGGCATGCGGGAAGTCGGCGGTTCGGGCAAACGCCAGCGCCTCTTCGCGCAGGGCCGATGAGGCTTCGCGGGCCTCGTCTTTCTCTTTCGCAATCCGCGACAGGCAGGCGGCAGAGGTCTCTACGTCGCTGGCGTTGAAGAAGATATCCCGCTCGGAACCGGGGAGCCAGTGGGTGCGGTTTAGCTGTCCGTACAGGCTCCATACCGCCTGGCCGTAGCTTTCCGGTACCTGGCTGTGGCGGTGGAACACGTGATCGCGCACGTAAATCGCGCTGTACAGCACCTGGCCGGCCTGCTCCAGCAGCGCGCTAAAGCGGGCAAAGACCTCCGGCTCCGGGTGCCAGCCGTAGCATTCATCCAGCCAGTACATCAGCAGCTGTGCCTGGGAAAGGTGCACTCCATCGCTGGCCAGCATCCGACTGCAGGCCAGCAAATTGCACTCGCTGAGGGTGCCCATGATCCAGTGGTTATCCACCCCTTCCCAGCTGGTTTTGCATACCGCCCCGCGGATCGCCGGATTGCTGCGACACCACAGCAGCCGCCCCTGCAGCTCATCAATGCGCGGGAACGGGAAAATGCCCCAGCCCACCTCTTCGCCCACCAGATCGATATCGGCCCACACTTCACGCTCCTGAACCGCCAGCAGCGCCGGATTGTTCGGGAATGAGGGCCAGAAGCGCTCCGGGGTAAGCTTAATCGAGACGCTGACGCTTTCAGGCAGCGGGCGAATGGCCTCCAGCACGTTGCCCAGATCGTGATTCCCGGCCGGGAACACGCGCAGCACCAGGTGTTTATTCTCGTTTTGCATCGCGCGAGACAGGGCGTTAAAGCAGCGACTGTAGAGCGTCAGGCTGCGTTCATCCCGGGGGGAGAAACTCATCGCATCGGCGGGGACAGCTCCCAGTTCGGGCGCGAAATGGGCAGCAGGCCGTCGGTATTGGAAATGGCGATCAGCAGCCCGCTCAGTGCCGGAATGCGCTGGCAAATCAGCGACACCTTGGCGGCAAGATAGCCGCACCAGAAATCGACGTCGAAGCGGACTCCCTGCCCCGGTTCAAACAGGTGCGGGTGCGCCAGCAGCAGGTCGGTCGGGAAGTTAAACTCCTTCGCCTGCAGATAAAAACGCAGCCCTTTTTGCTGGCACAACGCCCCCAACCGGTTGAGATAAACGCAACGGGCGCGCTGCTGGCTGGAGAGGCGGTCGTTATAGTGGTGCGGCGTATAGCCTTTGGGCGAAACCAGCATGTCGAACAGTGCGACCTGCCCGACAATCACGGTGTTAAAGTCATGCGCGACGGCGTATTCCACCAGCTCACAGGCCTTGTCCCAGTTCCAGTAAGCCTGATTATTTAACTCCAGCGCCCGCGTCTGCCACATTCCCTTTATCCTTGTCATCGCCCAATTTAACGAGCGACAGTGATATCACAGAATGCAGAAAATGTGTGCGTTACTGTTCGCGAATGACGTAGCGCGTCGGGGCAAAGCAGTTGAGGATCAGGTGCATCACAAACACCAGCGTCAGGGTCGCCACCAGCGCCACCGTCACCGAGACGATGCGGTACAGATCGCTGAAAATCAGGTCCCCGTCCGGGTGCATATTCTGGCCGAACATGATCCCGATGGTGGTAATACTGGCGAACCCGACCCCGGCTCCGACCTTCTCCATTACGTGCAGCCGGGCGCCAAACGCCAGCCCGAGGCCAATCAGCGGCATCATCAGCAGCATGTGACTGCTGTGATTGTACAGCACCATTTGCACCAGCAGGATGTACAGGCAGCCGATCACCACCCCGACCACGCGCCACAGGGAACTCAGCACCGCCCCGCGATAATGCATCGGAAAGAGGATCAGGATCCCGGCCATCAGCGCCGACAGGGAATCACTGAGATCGCTTATCTGGAACACCACAAAGATCACCGTCGCCACCGTGCCGGAGAGCAGCGACTCATGGCGCACGCGGGCGGCGTCTTTCTCCAGCCTCGGCGGGGGCTTGCGCGGCTCCACGTCCGGCAGCAGATAGTGCATCAGCGCGCTCAGGCACACCGCCATCACGCTGGCTTCGATGTTCGAAAACAGCAGCGTGTGCCAGTTAGTGGTGGGGTAGCTCATAAAGTTGAGCATCGTGCTCTGGCACACCACCCCCATTGAGCCAAACAGGAACAGCGGCCCCTGGCTCATAAAGCGAAAACGGATCACATACAGGCCGAACACCACGAGGGTCATGATCAGTGGCCACTGCGCCAGATAGCCGATAATAAACACCATTTCGACGCAATTCAGCGCCGAACTGAACACGAATTGCTTAGCAACGTGGCGATTAAACACCGGCACCAGTGACAGGAGCATGATCGGGTAGATGACAAAAAAGACGCCGTAGCTGGTGTTGTAAAACGTCGACACGCTCAGGGCGATCATCCCGGCAAACACGATACGCAACGTCTGGCGAAAATCGTTAGCCGTATAGACGATATTGCCGTGCGGGGTAAAGACCCGCGCGAGAGTATTAATAGACATGATCAGTACACATAGTGCAGCAGGCTGACGAGGTGGATCTGCATCCCGGAGAAGAACCGGGCAAACGGACCTTCGCTGTTATACAGCTGCACGGTGGCGCGTGCGCCGGTTGGGAGCTGCTTCGGCAGCGGCTCGTCGAGCGCCACGTGTATGCGCATCCGCTGCGCATCCCGCACCCAGCGGTTAGAGCTTTCCGGTTCAGACAGCTCGCCGTTTACTGCCTCCTGCCCCGCCAGAATACCGGCATCGCTGCTGGTGACGTGGGCGCGGAACACGTGTCCCGGGAAGGCATCAAACACCACCGCGGCATCAGTGCCCTGGCGGGTGTGGCGCAGGCTCTTCTCGCGGAAGTCGGCGACGATATCGCTCTGGTTATTCACCAGCGCCAGCGACGCGGTGCCGGAGGTGGCATAAAACCCTGGGCTTAACTGCACGTTGCTGACCGTGCCGTCCGCCTCGGCATACACTTTCGTCCAGCCGAGATTCAGCTCCGCTTCGTCCAGCGCATTGCGGTACTTCTGCAGGGTCACGTTGTGCGTTTCGTCGCGCTGGCCGCGCTCAATGCGCAGCTGGTGGATGTTGGCATCCAGATTCGCCACCGACTGCTCGCTGCTCTGCCAGGTGGTGCGCACTTTATCCAGATCCGCCTGCGAGACGTTCTGCAGGGTGCTCAATTTCTGGTAACGGTCAAAGGTGACTTTATCGTTGCGGGCGGTGAGCTGGGCGGTCTTCAGGCTGGCCTGGGCGGCCGCAATCTGGGCGTCGAGCTGCTGGTTGGAGAGCCGCGCCTGCTCCAGCGCAATCTGCGCCGCTTCGACTTTGTTGCGATACGGCGTCGGGTCGAGCTCAAACAGCAGATCGCCCCTCTTCACCTGGCTGTTGTTGTGCACATGCACCGCCGCCACATAGCCGGACACGCGCGCCGAAACGGGCGTCACCACGCGCATCACCGTGGAGTCCGGCGTCAGCGGGATCCAGATGTCAGCGACGATAAAATAGACAAACATCAGCAGGAAAGAGGCAATACTCACCCTTACCCAGCGGGCAAACTTTTGTTCAGGGGTCATGATTATGGGGTCTTGTTATCTTCTTCGCGGATTGTCCGCAAGTTGCAGGCGATTTGATTCAAAGTGGCGCTGAAAATCTCGAGATGCGCCGGGGCGATATTCTGCGATACGCGCTCCTGGAACGTTTCGATAACCTGGGTCAGCGTTTTCAGCACCGCGTTACCTTCGGGCGTGAGCGTTAACAGCCGGATGCGCTTGTCATAAGGCGATGTGGTGCGCAGCAGATAGCCCTGCTTTTCCAGCTGTGCGAGGGTGCGCATCAGCGGCGGCAGTTCAATGCCCTGCACCTCCGCCAGTTCGCTCACCGAGACGTTATCCCCCAGCTGTTTGAGCTGCATCATCACCGTCCAGCTCGACTGGGTTAACCCGGTCTCGAGAATGGCGTCGTCAATCACCGCACGCCACTGGCGCACAATCATTGCCATGCGCATCCCCATTGGGCGACGGCAGAACAGATCCTTTTCATTATTCATGGGGGAAACCTCGCTTCACACCCTGAGAAGATAATAGTTATCAGGGTAAGTATCAAGAAACAAGGTGGTAAAGAGCAGGAATTGCGAAATGAAGGAAAACACTCGTGGTGCTTTTGTCGCCCGACAGCCTGCGCCGCCGGGCATGGTGCGATGTTACTCCAGGTTCGCCTTGTTCAGACCGTAGGCAGCATCCAGTGAACCTGGGGCCATGCGGGAGGTAATGCCTAAACGGTTCCAGGCGTTGATCGCCACAACCACGAAGTTCAGCTCGGCAATCTCAGTCTCGGAAAAATGTTCCGCCACGCAGCGGTACACTTCATCACTGACCCCTTCGGCGGTGATGTGGGTCAGCGCTTCGGCGAAGGTCAGCGCAGCGCGCTCGCGGGCGCTGAACAGCGGCGACTCACGCCATACCGACAGGTGATAAATACGCAGCTCGCGCTCGCCGGCGATTTTCGCCTCTTTAGCGTGCATATCCAGGCAGAATGTACAGCCGTTCAGCTGGGATACGCGAATGTCGATCAGGTGCTTCAGACCCGGCTCGATGGACGTTTTGCCGATAGCCATGCTCAGGTCGGACAGCGATTTAACCAGGGCCGGAGTGATTTTGTGATGGTTTACGCGGGTGCTCATTGTCTTTCCTCTTTGGTGCGTCAGGGATGTTGCGATGGGTGTAAACTACCCGAGTAATGACATAGTAAAAAGACACAAAAACACCTAAACGAGGTAGGACATGAAACCGGGTTATCACGCGATTTATTCCCGCTACCGGGACAACATCACCCGCGGCGTACTGAAACCCGGCGACAAAGTGCCTGCCATTCGCGTGCTGGCGGAAGAGCTGAAGGTGGCGCGCAAAACCGTCGAAACGGCGTATGCCATTCTCACCGGCGAGGGCTATCTGGTGAGCCAGGGGGCGCGCGGCACGCGGGTAAACCCGGATTTAAACCTCTCCGTTATCCAGGCCCCTGCGGCCGATCAGGTTACGGGCCAGCTTCCGCTCACGCTTGCCAGCCAGCGTGAACGGTCGGGCTTTTTGCGCCCCGGTATTCCGGCGCTGGACAGCTTTCCGTATAAGAAGTGGCTGTTGCTGGCGGGCCAGGCGGTGCGCGCCATGCGTCAGGAGGAGATGCTCAACCCACCGGTGATGGGCTGGGCTCCCCTGCGTCAGGCAATTGCCAGCTACCTGAACATCTCGCGCGGGTTGTCGTGTCATGCCGACCAGGTGCTGATCACCAGCGGTTACAGCGGCAGCCTGCGCCTGATCCTCGATACGCTCGCCACCCACAAAGATAAAGTGGTGTTTGAAGATCCGGGCTATTTTATGGGCCAGCAGCTGCTGCGCCGGATCGTGACCCGCCTGCACACCGTGCCGGTGGACCGCGCGGGAATTGACACCGACTATCTGCTGCACCACCACGCCGACGCCCGCTTTGCCATTGTCACCCCGTCGCACCAGAGCCCGCTGGCGGTCACGCTGTCGCTGCCGCGCAGGCAGCAGTTGCTCGACTGGGCCGGACAAAACGAGGCGTGGATCATCGAAGACGACTACGACGGCGAGTTTCACTACACCCGCAAGGTGCTGCCGTCGCTGAAAAGCCTCGATCGTCACGATCGGGTGATCTACATGGGAACCTTCAGCAAAACCGTGATGCCGTCGCTGCGCCTGGGCTATGTGGTGATGCCCGCCAGCACCGTGTCGGCATTTACCGACTGCGCCGACATGCTGGCCAGCGGCCAGCCGGTGCTGACGCAGAAGATCCTCACCGCCTTTCTCAACGACGGGCATTTCTTCCGTCATCTGAAAAAGATGCGCGCCCTGTATCAACAGCGACGCGACTGGATGATTGCCGCTCTGCACGCGGTCTACGGGGACCGATTTTTCACCGAGCAAAACGATGGCGGGATGCACATCGTGGCGTTTCTCACCCGGGGCAGCTGCGACCGGGAGATCGCCCACTGCTGGCAACAGCAGCAATTGCAGGTGAACGCGCTATCGGCCTGGTACAGCGGCTCGGGCAAGCGCTACGGCCTGGTGATGGGGTACAACAATGTACGCAGCTATGATGAGGCGGTTGCGCTGCTCACCCGCCCGAAGGCAAAAACCTGCGAGCTTCTTGCCTGACCGCCAACAGATTTAGCCTTACAGAATTCATGGTGATAGGATTGGCTAACCCAAAAAAGCCAAAAAGCGAAGGAAATAAGATGCGCCAGAGAGTCATCGTGTGCCCCGTAATACAAAATGAAGGCGAGTATTTACTGTGTAAAATGGCTGCCGATCGTGGCGTTTTCCCGGGACAGTGGGCACTGTCAGGCGGGGGAATGGAACCGGGTGAGTCGATGGAAACTGCGCTCAGGCGCGAAATCCGGGAAGAGCTAGGCGAGGAACTGGACATTACAGAGATTAAGCCATGGGCTTTTCGGGATGACACCCGGATTAAAACCTATCCGGATGGCACCACCGAAGAGATCTACATGATTTATCTTATCTTTGACTGCATCAGCGCTAACCGGGATATAACCTTTAACGAGGAGTTTCAGGCGATCGCCTGGGTGTCGCCTGAGTCGTTAAAAGAGATGGATTTGAACGAAGCGACCCGGATTACGTTTGCCCAGAAAGGGCTCCTTTAGCCGTTCGCCGGGTGGCTGTTGCGCCCTACCCGGCCTACAAAACCCTTCGCGATACCTTACACATCAAATCGTGACAACCCGACATCCTTGAGCTGCTCATCGCTCATGCGGCTCAGAATGCGGCGCGTGCGGTTGATGCGATACCACTTTTTCACGGCGCGTCCGGTCCATATAAACAGGGCAAACGGGCGTCTGGCGCGGTTCTCGTTAAATTCCATGATGCTCTCCTCATCGTCTCAGTGCGGTTATCATCATGGAAATCGGGGTCGACAATACAGATTCAAAAACAACTTTTGTTTAACATACAGATCCGCTAAAACAGTATCTGAATGCCGTTTCTCGCCGGCATCTGTACTGGTTATTCGATCTGTATGGTGAAAACAAAGGATACAGCATGACGCGCTATCAACATCTGGCCAATCTCCTGGCACAACGTATCGAACAAGGGCTGTACCGCAGCGGGGAACGTTTACCCTCGGTGCGTACCCTGAGTCAGGAACATGGCGTCAGCATTAGCACCATTCAGCAGGCCTATCAGATCCTCGAAAACTTACAGCTGATCGTCCCCCAGCCGCGCTCGGGCTATTTTGTCTCTTCGCCCAGAGCGCAGCCGCCCGTTCCGGCAATGACCCGCCCGGTGCAGCGTCCGGTGGAGGTGACCCAGTGGGATGAGGTGATGATGCTCCTCGATGCCCGCGCCGATAAAGAGATGATCTCCTTCGGCGGCGGCTCGCCGGATCTTAACCAGCCGAGCCTGAAACCCCTGTGGCGCGAGATGAGCCGCATCGCCCAGCACAATCCCGGCGAGATGCTGAGCTACGACGTTCTGGAAGGACGGCTTGAACTACGCGAGCAGATTGCCCGCCTGATGCTGGACGGCGGCTCGACGGTGGCCGCCAATGAGATTGTGATCACCAACGGCTGTCACGGCGCGCTGTCGCTGGCGCTGCTGTCGGTGTGCCAGCCGGGGGATATCGTGGCGGTTGAATCGCCGTCGTTTCACGGCACCATGCAGATGCTGCGCGGGTTTAACATCAAAGCCATTGAAATCCCGACCGATCCGCAAACCGGGATCAGCATCGAAGCGCTGGAGCTGGCACTGGAACAGTGGCCAATTAAAGCCGTGATCCTGGTGCCCAACTGCAATAACCCGCTCGGGTTTATCATGCCGGAAGCGCGGAAACGTCAGGTGCTGGCGCTGGCCCAGCGACACGATATCGTCATCGTCGAGGATGATATTTACGGCGAGCTGGCGGCAGAGTACCCGCGCCCGCGCACCATTCACTCGTTTGATATCGACGGGCGCGTGCTGCTGTGCAGTTCGTTTACCAAAACCGTGGCACCGGGGCTGCGCGTGGGCTGGATTGTGCCGGGGCGCTATTACGACCGGGTGATGCACATGAAATATGCCGCAGGCGGGTTTAACGTGCCGGGCACCCAGATGGCGGTAGCGGCGTTTATCCGCAACGGGCATTACCATCGCCACGTGCGCAGGATGCGCCAGATTTATCAGCTGAATATGGAACGCTACACCTGCTGGGTGCGGCAGTATTTTCCGGTGGAGATTTGCGTCACACGTCCGCAGGGCAGCTTTTTGCTGTGGGTGGAGTTACCGGAGCAGGTGGATATGGTGTGCGTCAGCAAGCAGCTGTGCCAGCTGAAGATTCAGGCGGCGGCCGGATCGCTGTTTTCGGCTTCGGGTAAGTATCGCAACTGTTTACGCATTAACGTCGCTCTACCGCCCAACGAGAAGAATCGCGAGGCGTTGAAGAAGATGGGCGAGGCGATTCATATTGCGATGGAGGAGTAGTGCGGCATAGTGCGGCCTGATGCCCTCACCCCGGCCCTCTCCCACAGGGAGAGGGAGCAAACACAAAAAACGGCAACGAGGTTGCCGTTTTGCTTTTACCTGCGGCTTAGAACTTCCACGACACGCTGCCGACAATGCTGCGCTCGGCACCAAAGTAGCAGTACGACAGTGAGTTACAGGCCGCCACGTAGCTTTCATCCGTCAGGTTGTTGACGTTCAGCTGGGCACTCACCCCCGTCAGCCCCACCTTCGACAGGTCATAACCCACCGCCAGATCCACCAGCGTATACGACGGTAGCGTGTGGGTGTTCAGACGATCGCTGGTCACGCCGTTGACGTAACGCACGCCGGATCCCACCGTCAGACCGTCGAGCGGGCCGGTTTTGACGTCATAGCTCAGCCAGGTGCTGGCCATATTGCGCGGGGCATACACCGCGCGTTTGCCCTGCTCCTCCGGGCTGCTCTTCTTATAGCGGATATCGGTGTAGGTATAGGCCGCCTGCACGCGCAGGCTGTCGGTCAGTTGCCCTACCGCTTCCAGCTCCACCCCTTCAGATTCAATTTCACCGATGGAACGATACGGATCGGTCGGCTCCTCTTTGGTGGCGATGTTGGTCTGGTTGATGCGGAACACCGAGGCGCTGAACTGGCTGTTCATCCCTTCCGGCTCATACTTCACGCCCGCTTCCCACTGCTTGCCTTCCATCGGATCCAGCAGATCGCCGTTGGCATCGGCAAAGCTGGTCGGGGTAAAGGCGGTGGAGTAGCTGATGTACGGCGCGATCCCGCTGTCGAACAGGTACAACAGCGCCGCGCGGCTGCTGAAGTTGTTCTTATCCAGATCGCTGCGGGAATGATTCAGCTTGTCGATGTTCGAGACGCTCACCTGATCGTAACGTCCCCCCAGCGTCAGACGCCAGCGGTCCAGCGAGAGCTGATCCTGCAGGTAGTAGCCGGTCTGACGCAGCTTGTGCTTCTCCTGGCTGTACATGGTGATGTAATCCGGCTGCGCGCCGTACACCGGGTTGAAGGCATTGATCGGCGGGAAGCCGCCGTAGTAGCCGGTGGTGTCGTTACTGCGATCCTGATAATCGAGGCCAATCAGCACCCGGTGGTTCACCACCCCGGTGTCGAAGCTGCCATCGATCTGGTTATCGAGGGTGATGGCGTCCATCTTCTCGTCAGAGCCGGAATAGCCGCGGTTAAGCTCGGTGGCGTTCAGCCAGCCTGCGGCATACACCTGATTCAGCTCCACGTCGGTGTGCAGATAGCGCAGCTTCTGACGCACCGCCCAGCCGCTGTCGAACTGGTGCTCAATGTTGTAGCCGACCATGTTCTCGCGACGATCGTACTTGTCGTAATCGTCCTCGCCTTCGAAGAAGGTGTTGGAGATGCGCTGCCCGTCGTGCGGGACCACCGTGCCGTCGTACGGCAGACCGGAGTGGCTGCCGCCCTCGGGATCGCGGTGCAGATAGGCCATCAGATCGAGGCGCGTGTTATCGGTGATGCGCCAGGTCAGGCTCGGCATCAGGGCGTAACGCTCCTCTTTCAGGGGATCGAACTGGGAATCCGCGTAGCGGGTCATGCCGCTCAGGCGGGCCGCCACGCGGTCGTTATCGTCCAGCGGGCCAGTAAAGTCGAACATTGCCCCGCGCTGCTCGTTATTCCCGGCGAAAAGTTTGATTTCACCGCCCGCATCGAACGACGGTTTACGCGAGGTGAGCGCCACAATTCCGCCCGGTGACGAGCGGCCATACAGCACCGAGGCCGGGCCGCGCACCACTTCGATATTGTCGAGGAACCAGGGATCGACCACCAGCGAGCTGTGGGAGTTGGTGTCGCCCATCATCTTCAGGCCGTCGAGATAGACGTTGTCCAGACTGCCGTCGGAGAAGCCGCGCAGCACGATGTAGTCAAAGCGGTTAGAGGCGCCAATCTGGTTGCTGTAGACGCCGGGGGTATAGCTCACCGCCTGACGCACGCTGGTGGCACCCTGCTCTTCGAACTGCTCGCGGGTGACAATCGACACCGCCTGCGGGGTCTCGATATCCGGCGTCGCCAGCTTGGTGGCCCCGCTCTGCATCTGCGAGGTGACCACCACGGTCTCCGTTTTCGGCGTATCCTGCGCCAGTACCGGGAAAGCGACGCTCCCGGTAACCCATCCCACCAGCAGTGCCAGCCGCGATTTAGCGAACATGAAAATCTCCAAAGGTATTTCTAATTGTTAATAAGAATTATTACCTTTTTCATTTCGAAGTTAGCTATGCGCACCGCCAGAGTACGTATGCGCAATGCCAAACCGCACGCAGGGAGTTGGCGATCGGGAAGAAAGGGGGTTAGCGCCCGGAACGAACCGCGCCGGGACAGACGCCATAGCGACGGCGAAACGCGGTGGCAAAATTGGTGGCGTGCTGATAGCCCGACATCCAGGCGGCCTGCTGAACGCTGTGACCTTCCAGCAGGTAGCGGCGCGCCAGTCCGAGACGGCAGTCGCGCAGGTAATCGAACACCGTGCAGCCGTAGGTCTGGCGGAACTTACTGCGCAGGCTGCTGGGGCTCATCGCCGCCTGGGCGGCAAGCTGGCCGAGGGTGTATTCCTGCTCCGGGGCCTGTTCCAGCAGGTGGCGGATCTGCTCCAGCCGGGCCTGCTCGCTGCCTGACGCACGCCCCAGCGCCGCCCCCTGCTGCTCGCGCAGGTGCAGACCGTGGCCGAGCAGCTGGTACATTACCCCTTCCAGCAGCAGCTGGCGCGACAGGCTGCTGCGCTCGCGCTGCCGGGCGTGTTGAATACCCGCCAGCACGAAGTCCGGCACCTGCCAGACAAAGGTCGGAGCCTTGAGACTTTCCCACTGTTCCAGCAGCGAGGCGAGCAGACTTTCCCGGCGGGTATCGTTGGGGTAGACGCCAAAAGAGAGGGTGCGCAAGGCGATATCCGCATCATGACGGGCTGACATTGCCTGCTGCTCGCTCAGCCTGGCGCTGAAGGCCATCCCGGGGCGCACAGAATACACTTCGCCGCTCAGGGTCAGGGTTACGCAGCCTTCCAGCACCACCAGCACATACAGCGGGCTGCTGTGGCGGGAGGTGGTTTCGTAAGGTTGCAGGACGCGCACGTCAGAATGGGTTAATGAAATGCCGGACGGCAGGGTCATCTCTTCTACATCGCCGTGCAGCACGGGGCTGGTGGTGGCGCAGGCATCCGTCAACAGCGGGAAGCGGTAGTCAATGCCGTAGCGCTCACCAAATACCTTGAAATCTGCGACGAAAAAGGTCTTTTTCGTCGCCGTGGCCGGATCGTGGAGCGTTGTGTTGGACATACCTGCGCCTGGGGGAAAGAGAATAAAAAGAAAACAGTATCACTCCTTCAACGCGGCGGCAATGCAGGCAAATTTAACCCTGGTTTTAACAATATTACGCTCCGGCACAATGCCAGAGCGTAAATATCACAACGTCGGTTTTTCGGCAATTAAACTTATTACCAGTCAGCTGTCGCCTCTTCATGATTTTTGTTCAGAATCACTTTATTACCGTCCACTTTATCGACCCATTCCAGCGGTATAAAGTGGTGCTGCCCACCCGCTGCCGGATCGCTTTTCGCCAGCTTGATACGTAAGCCATCAAGATGGTCAACAACCCCTACGTGCGTACCGCAGCTCGCGACAACCTCAGCATGATCCTTGATTTCACTGTTATTTACCATTATCAATTCTCCTCAAAAGGTTATTTGGCTTGTCACACGAAATTAACTGTAGTCTAAAAAATTCGTATTAATCGCTTCATTATCATTTCGAAACATTATTGATTTAACTGTATTTAAGGACTACCTGAAAATAATCAGACGGATAGCAATGAAGATATAAGAATAGGCTGATTAATATTTTACCGTCGTTATTGTGCTGCATAATTACCTTCTCACACTCAACGTGGAGACATATATGGTAAGTGAAGATAATCGAACTGAAATATCCCTGGCTCTTGGCGAAGCGGTGTTAGAGGTCGTGCAAAAAGGCCAGGAAGTGTCGAGAGAGAATCTGGCACGGGCCATGAAAAGTAAAGCAGAGCGAGAGAGCGATGACGAGCGGCTTCTGGGTTACTGGAAAGCCTGTCATATGCTGGTGTAAAAGCGGCGGCGTGGGGCCGGTGCCCTGCGCCGCCTGTATCCTTATTCGTCGAAGAACCAGTAACCCTGGTTAATCAGCCCGGTCAGCTCTTCCACAAACGCCGGGTTTTGCAGCGCAGCGCCGAGTTCGGCCTGGCCCAGTTCCGTATAGCGGCACAGCGCATCGGCACCGTTAGCATCTGCCGTCCCGAGCTGTTCGCTGTTGATAAAGAAGCTGCCACCGATGTTCAGCACCCGCAGCCCGCTCAGACGGGTCAGCGTTTCGCCGCCCAGCAGCGCGTCGAGCACCTCTTCCGGGGCATATTCCGGCTCGGCAGGGGCGACATCCAGCTCGTGGCGCGGCGTGGAGATAAAGCTGCCAAACCACTTCTTAAAATCTTCCGGCTGGCTGATCATCTCGATCATCATCGTACGCAGACGATCCAGCTCGTACGCTTCTACGCGACCGGGATGCTCACGGCAGGTCAGATCCGGATCGTTGTAGTGCTCGCTCCCGAGATCGTTTTCCAGCGCGTAGTCGGCAAAGCTGCTGATCAGATCCCGGCCGTTCGGCCCACGGAAGCCCACGGAGTAGTTCAGCGCCGTTTCGTGAGTAAAGCCGTCATGCGGGAATCCAGGCGGAATATAAAGGATGTCGCCCGGAGCCAGATCTTCATCGATGATCGGCTCAAACGGATCGACGTGCAGCAGCGCCGGATGCGGACAGAACTGACGCATCGGCAGCTTGTCTCCCACGCGCCAGCGACGGCTGCCCATCCCCTGAATGATAAACACATCGTACTGATCGATATGCGGACCCACGCCACCGCCCGGCACCGAGAAGGAGATCATCAGATCGTCCAGACGCCAGTCCGGCAACACGCGGAACGGACGCACCAGCTCGGCCGCAGGCGCATGCCAGTGGTTAACCGCCTGTGCCAGCAGTGACCAGCCGGTTTCACCCAGGTTGTCGAAGTGCTCAAACGGACCGTTGCTGGCCTGCCATTTGCCCTCTTTATGGCTGACCAGGCGACTGTCCACTTCCGGCTCCATCGCCAGCCCTGCCAGCTCATCCGGGCTGATTGGATCGATAAAATTCGGCAGTGCGTTTTTTAAAACGACCGGTTTTTTTTGCCAGTATTTTTCTAAAAATTCCGGCCAGTTCAGGTTGAGTTGATACGCCATGGGTAGCACCAGTAAGAAGACAAACGGGCCTGATTATAGAAAGAGACGCCGATGCATTGCCTTGTCGTGGGTCAAGCGGCGATGAAAACCCACCGCTTAAGCCATTCGCATGACACGCCCTGACAGTTTCACGCTTTATCGTGAGCGCCAGATTAACCGCGACTTGTATCGTTAACCCTAAGAGCGTGTTGTTATGAGGCCTGCGATGAGCCCGTTTACTGAACTACCCGTTTCCGGCAGTGTGAATACTCTGATGGGAGTGTGTACCCGCAAAGAGAGTCCGTCCGTTTTCGCCCCCGTTGCCGACGCGCTGCCGGCGGGGAGTTACGTCAGCGTACAGGCTGCAGTGCTGGGCGATGCGGTGCAGGGCAATCCCCACTGGTATCGGATAGATGAAGATACGTTTATCTGGGCGGGCGCCTGTACCCGCATTGACCCCTACCCCGCGTTTCCGGAAAACACCCGAATCAACTGGACGGCGGTGGTGTTTGAGGTGCGTTAGCGCCTCACTTATCAGGCGCTGACAATCCGCACATCCTGCGCAGTGAACGCAGCGATCACGTCGTTATCCATGTTCGCTTCCACCACCAGCACGTCGATATCGCGGCTTTTCGCCACCACAAAGCGCGCCACGCCGGGGATTTTGTCGGTGGTCAGGGCCACGATGGTCTGGCTGCTCTGGCCGATCACCGCTTTCTTGAACTCACAGTCGGCAAAGTCGAAACCGGTCAGCCCCATGCCGGGATCCATCGCGCAACCGCCGATAAACGCCTGATCGAAAATAATCCCCTGGATCTGACTGGCCGCCGTCGCGCCCACCGTACCGCCGGAGGTGCGCTGGAGTTGCCCCCCGGTGATAATCACCTCGCAAAGGGGATGGCGCAGCAGCTCGGCGGCAATCGCCGGGGAGTTGGTGACCACCGTGATCGCCAGTTCCGCTGGCAGGGCCTTCGCCAGCGCGAGGTTGGTGGTGCCGGTATCGATAAAAATACAGCTGCCGGGTTTGATCAGCGTTGCCGCTTTCTGCGCGATCGTGACTTTTTTTGCGTGATTTTTTTGCTCACGGCTAACGAAATTGCCCGCATCGGCCAGCTGCAGCACTGCGCCACCGTAGACCTTTTTGCAAACTCCCTCTTTGCTAAGCTCATGTAAATCACGGCGAATAGTATGTTCGGAGACCTGCATCTGGATCGCCAGTTCGGCGCAGACCACTCTACCATTCTCCTGAAGGATCTGGCGGATCAGGGCTTGTCGTTGCTCCGGGAAAGCTGCATAATCGAGCATAATTAATCTTCTCTGGATCTGAATCGAGCATCAATGCGCATAATGTTGCATGACGGCTCACTCTGTCAAATCCTGCAGCCAGAAACGGGAGCGTCATGATGCAGCGCTATGATCCACACCCCCCACAGGTGGTCGCCAGTCAACCTCATGACGGGTTCTACTTTGAACCTGTCACCCATGGCGACCGCGCCCGGGAAACCGTCCAGCGGGAAGAGCTGTGCTCCCTGACTCCCGCTCATGCCCAGCTGGGCGAATTCCGCCAACGTAAGGACGTACGATGACCGCTTTCACCGCCAGCGCCGGACAGCGCCTCTCAACCCGGATCATCTTTTTTATCGCCGGATTTGTTACCGCCATCTGGGCGGTGATCGTGCCGTTCGCCAAGGCCAACACCGGGGTGAATGAAGCCACCCTCGGCTCGCTGCTGCTGTGTCTGGGAATGGGGGCGCTGATCGCCATGCCGCTCACCGGGATGCTGACCAGCCGCTACGGCTGTCGCCGGGTGATCCTGGTGGCGATGGCGATCGTGATGCTCACCACTCCACTGCTGGCGACGATCCCGGATCCGCGCCTGCTGGCCGCCGTGCTGCTGCTGTTTGGCGTCGGCGTGGGGGTAACGGACTGTGCGATGAACATTCAGGCGATTATCGTCGAGCGTGGATCGTCCACGCCAGTGATGTCCGGCTTTCACGGCATGTACAGCGTGGGCGGGATTGCGGGGGCGGGGGCGATGACCCTGCTGCTGACCCTGGGCACCAGCGCGTTTGCCGCCAGCCTAATCCTGACCCTGAGCGTGGCCGTGATGCTGGCATTAAGCCTGAAAGGGTTGCTGCCGTGGGCCAATCCGGCCTCCGGTCCGGCGTTCGCCATCCCGCGCGGCGTGGTGCTGTTGATTGGCGCCATCTGCTTTGCGGTGTTCCTCGCCGAAGGCACGGTGCTGGACTGGAGTGCAGTGTTCCTGACCGAGGTGCGCGGCGTGCCAGAGTCGCTCGGCGGGCTGGGCTTTACCTGCTTTGCGGTGGCGATGACCCTGTTCCGCCTGACCGGCGATAAGCTGATTGCCCGCACCGGCGCCCTGCGCGCGGTGGTGGGCGGCGCAATTATTGCCGCCCTCGGCTTTGCGCTGGTGACGTTTGTCCCGGTGTGGTACCTGTCGCTGCTGGGCTACGTGCTGGTGGGGGCCGGTTGCGCCAATATCGTGCCGGTGATGTTCTCCGCCGTCGGCCGCCAGACCCACATGCCGCAGGCGGTTGCCGTTCCGGCGATCACTACCATGGGCTATCTCGGGGTGCTCGCCGGGCCCGCGATTATCGGCTACGTGGCGCACGCCACCTCATTAACGCAGGCGTTTATGGTCATTATGGTGCTGATGCTGATTGTCGCAGCGCTGTCCGTGACCGTCACCGCCAGCCAACCAGCGCAAAACGAGGGTTAATATGAATATTGCACATGTCGCACTCTGGACCCGTCATCTGGACGCCCAGGTTCAGTTCTGGCAGACGGTTTTTGGCGGGCAAAGTAACGAACGCTACCTCAGCAAAAACCGCCCGGGTTTTGAATCGCACTTTATTACGCTCACCGACGGGCCGACCATCGAGCTGATGACCGTCCCGGATCTGCCCGACGCCCCGCCGCACCCGGAGTTTGTCGGCTGGGCGCATATCGCGTTAAACGTCGGTAGCCGTGGGGATGTGGATCGGATGGCGGAGCAGGCCCGGCTCAGTAATACCCTGTTGAGCGCCCCGCGCATGACCGGTGATGGCTATTATGAAGCCGTAATTGCGGATCCGGACGGGAACCGGATTGAGCTGGTGGGGGAGTAATCTTCCGTCACATCACCCTACTGAATACACCTGGAAAGCAAAAGCCCGCAATGCGGGCTTTTTCGTTTATTTCGTTTGTTGTGCTTTTCGTTTATTTCGATTAAAGTTCTCTATGAAAACTGAAACCCGACACTGACTGGAATACTGAAATGACAAACTCACTTCTGAACAGCCTTACATTACCGGCTCCCAGGGAGATTGAGGCAGCTGTACGCGGACAAAGGGAGCTTGCTACGTTCCTGTCCACCAAACATGAAACGCAAAAAATTGCGATTCAGGATGCACAGGATGTTACTCATCAAATAGAGCTGCCAACATCTTCACTGACGCTCCTGATGAGTATCCTGGGTGAACTTGCTGCGGGTAACGCCGTCCAGGTCGTGCCCGTGCATGCCGAATTGACGACGCAGGAAGCTGCCAACATTTTGAATGTTTCTCGGCCACACATGGTGAAACTTCTTGAGGAAGGCAAACTACCTTTCCATAAAACTGGCCGTCATCGTCGTATTCTTTTCGCAGACCTGATGAAGTACAAAGATCAGCGGGATGCAGAAAGCATACAAGCACTTCGCGAGCTGGCGGAACAAAGTCAGGAGCTTGGCTTTTATTCATGACACACTCACCTTATCCCGTCGTTCTTGATGCCTGTGTGCTCTACCCATCAATGCTGCGGGACCTTCTCATGCACCTTGGGAAAACGGGCTTATATCAGCCCAAATGGACGACTCAAATACACGATGAATGGCAGCGAAATCTGCTTATTAACCGCCCTGATATCACAGCAGATCAGTTGAAGCGCACAGAAACGCTCATGAATAAAGCCTTCGGCGACGCCTGCGTATCAGGATATGAGAGCATTATTGATGGACTGAGCCTGCCAGATCAGGATGACAGACATGTGCTCGCCGCTGCTATTCGTTCGGATTCAGAAGTGATTGTCACCTATAATCTTGCCGATTTCCCAGGTGGAAACCTCGCTGAATTTGATATCGAAGCGCTTCATCCAGATGAGTTCCTGTCGGACCTTTTCGACCTGAACCACGCGCTGGTTCTTGAGGCTGTGAGAATGCAGCGATCACACCTGCGTAACCCTCCCCTTACCCCAGACCAATTTTTGCAATGCCTGCTGCAGCTGGGCTTGCCGAAAACAGTGACTGAGCTGGAAAAATATTGGTTGATGATATAGCCCTTTCTCTGACAAGCGCTTGAACCCGTTTTTTACAGCGTCAGAAAGCAGCGTCTGAACTACGCTTACCCAATGTGAAAAGCGGTTTTGAATACTCACCCCTCGCTTTCATACAGTTATCATATTGTTAAATGATAATGAGAACTAATGTGTTAGAGTGGTTGCGTTCGAAAGCTGCCACCATAACCGCTTGAACAGTAGGGGGTAGTTTTTACGCTGAGCGAAAATCCTCTCATCTCTGTCAGGCTGAATCATTGGGGCTATTAATGGAACACATTGTTTACGTCGTTGATGATGATCACGCTGTCAGGCGGTCCGTTATCGGGCTGCTGGAGTCCGCCGGGCTGAACGCCCTCGACTTTTCCTCGGCAGAATCTTTTCTGCAGCACACCTTTGAAGACGTGCCCTCCTGCGTGATCCTCGATATGCAGATGCCCACCATCAGCGGGTTTGAGGTGGCGGATACCCTGAAGGCCAGCGGGCGCGAGATCCCGATTATCTATCTCACCGGGCACGGCACTATTCCGATGTCGGTAAAGGCGATCAAAGGCGGTGCGTACGAGTTCCTTACCAAACCGGTGGCGTCGAACGATCTGATCGACTCGATAAGCGCCGCGCTAAAGCTGGCGCAAGATAACGCCTCGCAGCTGCGGGAGCAGTATGCCCTGAAGCAGCGCCATCTCTCCCTCACCCCGCGCGAGCAGCAGGTGCTGCAGCTGGCGATCAGCGGCATGCTGAACAAGCAGATCGCCGCCGAGCTGGGGGTGAGTGAAATTACCGTCAAAGTCCACCGCCGTCGGGTGATGGACAAAATGCAGGCCCGCTCGCTGGCGGATCTGGTCAGGGCCGCCGAGCGCCTGACCTGAATCCTGCCGTCAGAGTGACGCCACGCTCGCCGCCAGCGGCAGGGTAAAGGCAAATACAGAGCCGTGCGGCGCGCGGTTGCGGGCCGTCAGCTTGCCCCGGTGGCGCTCGATAATGCTGTAGCTGATGGTCAGTCCCACCCCCATCCCCTGGGCTTTGGTGGAGTAGAACGAGTCAAAGATGCGCTCGGTCAGCCCCGGTTCGATGCCGGTGCCGCTGTCGGCGATTTCAAAGGTTACCCCTCCGCTCCCCGGGTTTGACGTCGACAGCAGCAGGGTGCCAGGGCGATCTTTGATCTCGGCCATCGCTTCTACGGCGTTCATCACCAGGTTCAGCAGCACCTGCTGGATCTGCACGCTGTCCCCCACGATAAAGCTATCCGTCGCCGCCAGGGCCCAGATCACGCTGATGCGCCGCTGCTCCAGCTCGCTGCGCGACAGGGTGATAATGTGGCGCACCAGAGCATGCAGATCGATGCGGGTAAAGGCCGGATCCTGTTTGCGGGTGAGGGATTGCAGGCTGCGGATGATCTCCCCTGCCCGCTCGCCCTCGGAGACGATCTCCTCCAGCCCGATCTGAACCTTATCCAGCCGGGCCGGGTCGCGGTTGAGCCAGCGCAGGCTGGCCCCGGCGTTGGCGACGATCGACATCAGCGGCTGGTTGATCTCATGGGCGATCGACGAGGTGAGCTGCCCGACGGTGGTGGCGCGCGAGACGCGGGCCAGTTCAGCCTGCGCCACGCGCATTGCGTCTTCGGCCATCCGCTGGGTGGTGATATCGGTGATGATGCCGTAATACTCGTTCACTTCGCGCCCCACCCCGACCGGATCGCCAATCCCCAGAATGGTGCGGGTGGCCCCGTCGGCGCGGATAATGCGGAACTCGGCGCGCATGGTCAGGCCGTCGCGCACGCTTTCGGTCACCAGAGTACTGATACGCGGATAGTCATCCTGATGCACAAAGGTCAGAAACTCCGCCATCGAGATCATCTTCTGCTGCTCCGGCAGGCCGAGGATCCGCGCGTACTCCTCGGACATAAACATCAGATCCTGCTGCAGCTCCCAGCGCCAGCTGCCGGTGTGACTGATCTGCTCCCCCAGCATCAGCGAGGTCTGGCTGGCCCGCAGCTCTTTCTCAACCCGACGGCGCTGGAGGTTCTCTTCCAACAGTTCGGCATACAGCCGGGCGGTCTCCAGCGAGATCGCCGCGTGCGCCCCCAGCAGGCTGACCACCCGGGAGTGCTCCTGGGTAAACACTTCCGGCATCAGGCGGTTTTCCAGATACAGCACCCCCACCAGCCGCGCCTGCTTGAACATCGGCACGCACATCACCGCCGCGCCGGAGGTCACCAGATAGGGATCCTGACTAAAGGGGTGAAACGCTTCCGGTTTGCCGGTATGGATCTCTTGCCCGGTGCGGATCACCGCCGCCAGCACCGTCAGCGGCAGGTCGGTGGCCATCGGCACCTCTTTCATGATCTGCACCTGCACCCCATCGGTGGTGGTGCTGGCGCTGGCTTCGATCTCAGGGATGTTGCTGTCGCTGACGCGGATCAGCAAGCCCCGCTGCGCCCCGGCCCGCTCCAGCAGAATGGTCATCAGGGTCTCGATCAGCCGCTCAAGGTTGATCTCTTCCGACAGGGCGCGCGAGGCTTTGATCACGCTTTGCAGGTCGCGGATCTCCTCGTTACGCGCAAAGGCCACCGTGTCCCAGGCATTCGCCTGGCCGGGAGCCAGCAGATAGGGGAAGTCCCGCTCCAGCTGGCGCACTTTCGACTGCGCGCCGGAGCGTCCCCAGGCGGTCATCGCCCCGCGGAAGTGGGCATCGGCGGCGGTGGTGTAGCCACAGGCGTGGGCAAAGCGCCCGGCCAGCTCGTGAGCCAGAGCGTTGAACGGGTTAAAGCCCCCTTCGCGCGACAGGCGCACTGCCTTCTCGTACTGCTCGAGGGCGATGCTGTTCATGCCGTCCAGGCGCACGATCTCGGCGTAAATCAGCGCCTCTTTATCGGCAAAAGTGCCGGGATTGATCCGCGCCCAGAGGGCGATTTTATCGTAATGAAGGTGGATCTGACGGCGCAGGTCGGCAGAAAACGTCTCCGGGGTCAGCTGCTGGGACAGCGCCAGCGCGCTGTAAAGATGGTAATCCAGCTGATGGATATGCCCGGGGGCAGACCACGCAAAGCGCCCGGCCTGCTCAAGGTTCCCGGCTGCCTGCGGGTATTCGCCACAGGCGAAGTGCGCCATCCCGCGATAGAGCCAGAACCAGAACTGCAGGGTCGACAGCTGCTCGCTGGCCTGCTCTGTAGCGTCGGGCAGCAGCGATTCCGGCAGCACCGTGCTGGCGCTCCAGGGGCCGCTCACCGGGGTGCGCAGGTGTTCCACGTAGTGGCGCTGGATCAGCAGGATCGCTTCCACATTCTGAAAATGGGTTTTGCGCACAAAGGCCAGCCCGCGCTCGATGCTGGTGAGCACCCCGTCAAGGTGATCGCCCCGGGTGAGGAAGTTGATCACCTGATGGCAGACGGCAAAGCAGGCCACCGTCATGTCCCCGTGGGTGACGGCCGAGGTGAAGCAGGCTTTGGCGCACTCGATGGTGTAGCCCAGCGGCTGGGTCCAGACGCTGAGCTGGTCCAGCGGCAGCAGGGTTTTGGCTTCAAAGGCATCGTAGCCATGGCGGTTCACCAGCTCCCGCGCCAGGGTGCCGTACTGAAAGCCCAGTCGGTACTCGGCGTAGCGGTGACCAATCAGCACCCCGAACCACGCCATCGCCGACGTCGACGCGCCGGTAATACCGTGATCCAGGGTCAGGTGCATCATCCGGCACAGCAGAATGAAGTGCAGGCGCGAATGGGTAAAGCTGGCGAACAGGCTGGCGCTGTTCAGCAGGTTCATCACCGCCTCAATCTCGGTGTTAGTCATCCGCGGCAGCCGGGCGAAATGGCCCTGCGGGTTGTCGCCAACGCGGTTGCACAGGCTCTGCCAGGCCTCATCGCACTCGGCGGCTTGCGGATGGCGGGTGACGTGAATGCCAAACACCGCCAGCCAGCTCAGGGTCGCCTCGAGCGCCAGCCGGTTGTCGGACTGACGCAGATAGACTTCGGCCAGCAGGTTAGCCGCCAGCGCTTTTTCCGCCAGCCCGCCGGGAGAGCCGAGAATGCGGTCGCACAGCCTGCGGGTGCTCTCAAGGTTGCCCAGCGCGAACTCGCACCCGGCCTCTTCGCTGTCGAGCGTAAAATCGTTGGTAACGTCCGTCGCTAAACCGGCGTCGCCCAGCGCGCGGGCGGTCTGGATATAGCTCAGGGCCGAGGGGTAATCTCCCGAGCGGCGGGCCCGCCGGGCCGCTAGCAGGCTCAGCTCGCGGAACATCTGCCGCTGGGGCGCAGGCTGAATACAGTCCAGCGCCGCCGTCACGTGATGCACGGCGCGGAACAGGATCTCATTGCCCGCCGCCTGGCGCGCCGACTCCGCCAGCAGGCTGGCGGTGGTCAGGTGCAGACGGCTTTTCTCGGCGCTATCCAGCAGGGCAAAGGCCGCCTCCTGCACCCGGTCGTGGGTAAAGGCGTAGCCGTCGGCGCTGAGGGTGATCAGCTGCGCCGTCACCGCCGGGTGCAGGGCATAGCGGATCTCTGCCACCGACATCCCCATTACCCGACAGACCATCTCCAGCTCGCCGCTGCCGCCCAGACAGGCGATGCTGCCCAGCAGCCGTCGGGTCTCTTCCGGCATCTCTTCCAGCTGCTGCAGCACCAGAGTGACCACGTTTTCGGTGTAATGCCGGGTGCGGATCGCGTGCAGATCGTAGCACCACTTATCCTGATATTTGTTGTGCGTCACCAGCCCGTCATCGACGATCCGGCGGAAGAACTCATGCACAAACAGCGGGTTGCCCCCGGTCTTTTGATGGATAAGCTCAGCCAGATCGGCGGTGCTGGCCGAGCGGGTATGGAAGATATTCGCCAGCCAGCGCGACACGGCCTTCACCGACAGCGCCTCCGGGCGCAGCTCGGTGGTGTTGCGCGAGGCGCGGTGCAGGCTCGCCAGCTGCTGTTGCAGGGCGTTATCCGGCAGCGAGCTGGCATCCCGGTACGCCACCACCATCAGCAGCGGCACATTGCTGACGTTAATGAGCAGGTATTCCAGAATTTGCAGACTGGCGGCGTCAGCCCAGTGGATATCATCCAGCAGCAGCACCAGCGGACAGCCCGCGCTGGCCAGGGTGTTCACCAGTACCAGCACCATGTGGCTGAAGCGCGCCCGGGCATCGATGGCAAAGGTATCGCTGGCGAAACGCGGTTTGCTATCCAACAGCAGCCGCAGCTCCGGCACCAGGCTGACGGCTAACGCTTCGTAGCCCTCCAGCTCGCGCGACAGGCGGACTTTCCACTGGGCCACCTGCTGGGCCGGCAGCCCCAGCAGGTGCAGCACCAGACTGCGAAACGCCGAGGTCAGGGCCGCATAGGGCAGCGTGGGGGAAAATTGATCCACCTTGCTCACCGCCAGCAGTGCGTTACGCTGCTGCAACGCTTTCAGCCCCGAGGCGATAAGCGACGACTTGCCGATCCCCGACGGGCCGCTGATCGCCACCAGCCCGGCGAGGGCATCCCGGCTCACCCGGTCAAAGGCGTGGAGCAGCTCCCCTGCCTGCGGATGGGCGGTATAGAGGGTGTCGGTCAGATGAAACGCGGGGGAGCGGTCCTGCAATCCGGGGGTAAAGGCGGCGATATCCCCTTCGTCGCTCAGCGTGGCCTGACAGCGGCGCAGATCGGCGATCAGGCCGTCCACCGTCTGGTAGCGATGCTCCGGTTTTTTCGCCAGCAGCTTAAGAACAATCGCCGACAGCATCGCGGGCACCCCGGGGCACACCGCACCGGGCGCGCGCGGTTCCGAGGCGATATGGTAGTGCGCCCATTTACCCTGATCTTCACCGCCCAGCTCAAACGGCAGGCTGCCGGTGAGCAGCTCGTAAAACACCACCCCCAGGCTGTAGAGATCGCTGCGGTTGTCCACCGAACGATGCGTGCGGGTGGTGTGTTCCGGCGACATATAGGCCGGGGTGCCTCCCACCAGCGGCATCGTCTGCAGTGCTTCCGGGGTGCCGGACGACAAACCAAAGCCCCCCAGCCGACAGCTGTTGTCATCATGAATAAAAATATTGCCGGGCTTGATATCCCCGTGCACCAGGTTGCGAAGATGCATCAGGCGCAGAGGCAGGCTGATGCGGATCGCCAGTTCAAGAAAGCTCGGGATACAGGCCAGCGGCGCGCCGACGATGCGGGTCAGCAGCACAAACGAAAAAGGGGCATACACCAGGGCAAAGCGCCCGTGATACTGGGTGCTGGCCACCGGGCGAATCGCCCAGTCGTCGTTCAGATATTCCCGCAGGGCAAACTCATTGCGCAGCAGACGCGTTGCGCTGGCCTCTTCTTCATCGCTCACCCCGGTGGCGATAATAAACGACCCGCCGGAGCTCGGCAGGCGGGCATTCAGCCAGCACAGGCTCCCCTCCTGCCCCAGCGGGGTAAAAATGACGTCTTCTTTAAGCACAAAAGCCCGCCCTTCGGATAAATGTCCGGGGGCGGGCCAGCGAGCAGGCAGCGATGGGTTGTTCATCCACGTTTCCTTATTTTTCTTCGTTAATGGTTCTCGTGGGAATGAGTGTGACGGTCTCTTCAGGTGACGAGCGCGCGCTGAACGTGCGCCAGCAGCACATCGACATTAATCGGTTTGCGCAGAAAAACAACAGCGCCGTGTTCAACAGCGTAGCGTTGGATGTTGTCATCCGCATGACCGGAGATAAAAATGAGTGGCGGCGGCGAGGGGGCAATGAGGTTCAGTTTGTCGAGCATCTCCAGTCCGTTCATTCCGCGCAGGCGGATATCGGCAATCACCAGCGCCACGTCGGTCAGGGCAGTGGGGTGGCTGAGAAACCCCTCCGCCGAGTCGAAGGCTTCCGTTGCGTACCCCTCTGACTGCAGCAGGTTGCTTAACCCGCTGCGGACAGAACGTTCATCATCAATGATGGCTATGCACTGCGGCATGCTCGTTTTCCTCAAATGAAGCGTGATTATCCCTCGCGACCGTCATCAGGACGGGATGGAGGCGGCGTGCCGCTGATTTTGGGTACGCATTCGTGGCGAAACCACGTCAGCGTGAGCTGGCGACTGAGCAGACGGCGGCCAATCGGGATCAGCTGTTCCCCCACCAGCATGCCAAACAGCCCCAACAGGGCGACCACCGGCGGCGCAGGCGAGTGTACCGTAATCGCGGCATAAATAACCCCTGCCAGAATTCCACACAGCAGCGAAACGACCCAGGCCTTCATGACGACGCTCCGGTGGTGTGGGTGACGGGTGAGCGCTGCGCAGTGTCATCGGCATGCAGAAAATGGCGTGTCGCCTGTTCGCCCGCCAGCATCCCCAGCAGACCAATCAGCGCCAGCGCGGGCGGGGCCGGGGAACGGACTTTCAGCAGCGCGTACAGCAGGCCGATAAGCACGCCTGCCGCGAGGGAAATTAACCCAGTACTCATGATGGACTCCCGAGAGGGTGGAGCAGGCCGGATGAGGGCCCAGCCTGCTGCCGGAACTTAGCGGGCCGGAACCGGGGCCAGGGTGTTGTGCTCGCTCTTCTGGCGAGACGGCGCGTTATGCACCATGGTGTAAGCGTAATCGACGCCCATACCGTAGGCACCGGAGTGCTCACGCACGATATCCATCACCGCGTTGTAGGTCTCTTTGTGCGCCCAGTCGCGCTGCCACTCGAGCAGCACCTGCTGCCAGGTCACCGGGATCACGCCCGCCTGGATCATGCGCTGCATCGCGAAGTCGTGGGCTTCTTTCGAGGTACCGCCGGAGGCATCTGCCACCATGTAGATCTCGTAGTCCCCTTCCAGCATGGCGCACAGGGCGAAGGTGTTGTTGCACACTTCGGTCCACAGACCGGAGACCACCACTTTTTTCTTGCCGTTGGCTTGCAGGGCATCACGCACTTTCTGGTCATCCCAGGAGTTCATCGAGGTGCGCTCAAGAATGTCTTTCCCCGGGAAGACGTCCAGCAGCTCCGGGAAGGTATTGCCCGAGAAGCTCTCGGTTTCAACGGTGGTGATGATGGTGGGGATGTTGAACACGCTGGCCGCTTTCGCCAGCCCTACCACGTTGTTTTTCAGCACCTGGCGGTCGATTGACTGCACGCCAAACGCCATCTGCGGCTGCTGGTCGATGAAGATCATCTGACAGTTATCCGGGGTTAACACTTCGAGCTTTGAGTTAGACATAAGGGTATCCAGTGTGGTTAACAGGCAAAACCCGGCGCACAATGCGGCGACGAGACGTTGGCTGTATCCTATGTTTCCCCCTCGGCGGGCGTAATTATCTCTTTGTATAATTAACCTTTCGTATAGTTATACTTTGGTATAGCTATCCCATTGTATAACTGGTTTTTTCCTGTAAGCGGTTCCAATAATCCTGACCATTCCCCTCTCAGTCAGGAGCAGTTATGACTTCCTCTGCTAAAGCAGATTTGATTCTGGTCAATGGCCAGTTTCATACCGTCGATCGTGAAAACCCCCTTGCCGAAGCGGTGGCCGTGCGCGACGGAAAATTCCTCGCCGTCGGCACCCTTGCCGAGGTGATGCAGTATCACGACGACAGCAGTAAAGTGGTGGATCTGAAAGGCCACACCGCCATCCCCGGCCTGAACGATTCGCACCTGCACCTGATCCGCGGCGGGCTGAACTACAACCTCGAGCTGCGCTGGGAGGGCGTGCCGTCGCTGGCCGATGCCCTGCGCATGTTAAAAGAGCAGGCCCTGCGTACCCCGTCGCCCCAGTGGGTACGCGTGGTAGGTGGCTGGAACGAGTTCCAGTTTGCCGAACGCCGGATGCCGACCCTCGACGAAATCAACGCCGCCGCGCCGGATACCCCGGTGTTTATCCTGCACCTGTACGATCGCGCCCTGCTCAACCGCGCGGCGCTGAAGGTGGTGGGCTACACCAAAGACACCCCGAACCCACCGGGGGGCGAGATCCAGCGCGACGCCAACGGCAACCCGACCGGGATGCTGATTGCCCGTCCGAACGCCATGATCCTCTACGCCACCCTCGCCAAAGGGCCAAAACTGCCGCTGGAACAGCAGGTGAACTCGACCCGCCAGTTTATGCGCGAGCTGAACCGCCTGGGGCTGACCAGCGCCATCGATGCGGGCGGCGGCTTCCAGAACTACCCGGAAGACTACGAAGTGATTGCCGAGCTGCACGAGAAAAAGCAGATGACGCTCCGCATCGCCTATAACCTGTTTACCCAGCGCCCCGGCCACGAGCTGGAAGACTTCGAGAAGTGGACCGACATGCTCAAACCGGACCAGGGAACCGACTTCTTCCGCCATAACGGCGCGGGCGAAATGCTGGTGTTCTCTGCCGCCGACTTTGAAGATTTCCTTGAGCCGCGCCCGGATCTGGCCCCCGGCATGGAGGACGAACTGGAGCGCGTGGTGCGCCATCTGGTCGAGCATCGCTGGCCGTTCCGCCTGCACGCTACCTATGACGAATCCATCAGCCGGATGCTGAACGTCTTTGAGAAAGTGAACCGCGAGATCCCCTTCGACGGGCTGCACTGGTTCTTTGACCACGCCGAGACCGTCTCGCAGGCCAACATCGACCGCATCAAAGCACTGGGCGGCGGCATTGCCGTGCAGCACCGGATGGCCTTCCAGGGCGAGTACTTCGCCGAGCGTTACGGAATGGAGGCGGTTCGCCATACTCCACCGGTAACCAAAATGCTGGAGACCGGCGTGCCGGTAGGCTTAGGCACCGACGCCACCCGCGTGGCGAGCTACAACCCGTGGACCGCGCTTTACTGGCTGGTCTCTGGCCGCACCTTGGGCGGGATGCAGATGTACGATCACAGCGCCCGTCTGGATCGCGACACCGCTCTGATGCTGTGGACCCAGGGCAGCGCGTGGTTCTCGAACGAGCAGAACCAGAAAGGGCAGATCAAAATCGGCCAGCTCGCGGATCTCGCGGTGCTGAGCAAAGACTTCTTCCGCGTCCCGGAAGAGGAGATCAAGGGCATCGAGTCGGTGCTGACGGTGGTGGACGGTGAAATCGTCTATGCCGCAGGCAGCTTTGGCCCGCTGGCGCCGCCGGCGATCCCGGTCCTGCCTGACTGGTCTCCAGTGGTCAAAGTCCCTGGCCACTACCGCAGCGCCCCACCGCAGGCCGCCCGCGTAGGGATGAGCGCCGTACACCACTGCAGCGGCCCGTGCGGCGTGCACAACCATGGACATGACTTTGCCCGCAGCGCAGAGATGCCGGTGGCCGACGATAACGCCTTCTGGGGAGCGCTGGGCTGCAGCTGCTTCGCGTTCTAATCATGAACAACTCAACGCACCTCACCGCGCCCCGGATTGACCTGGGGCTGTTATTCCTGCGCATCACCGGCAGCCTGCTGTTGCTCTACGTTCACGGCCTGCCGAAGGTGCTGCACTTCAGCGAAGAGCTGACGCGCATCGAGGATCCGTTTGGCTTCGGGCCGTATTTCAGCCTGATCCCGGCGATCGTCGCCGAAGTGATCTGCCCGATCCTGATCCTGTTCGGCATTGCCACCCGGCTGGCCTGCCTGCCGATCATTGCCGTGCTGCTGGTGGCGATGCTGGTGGTGCATCCGGGCTGGTCGATTGCCGAAGGTCAGTTTGGCTGGCTGCTGCTGATCGTCTTCACCACGCTTGCCATCACCGGCCCCGGCGCGTGGCGGCTGCGCACGCGGGTCACGGAGCGGTTCGCATGACTCAGCTCAACGACGCCCATCTGCCACCCGTCAGCGCCCCGGCGATGTCCACCTGGCAGCCGCTGCGCCAGCGGGTGTTCCGCATGCTGTGGATTGCCACGGTGGTGTCGAACGTCGGCTCATGGATGAGCGACGTCGGGGTGAACTGGAGCATGCTGACCCTGAGCGCCGACCCGCTGGATATCGCGCTGGTGCAGGCGGCGAGTAGCCTGCCGATGTTTCTCTTCGCCCTGCCCTCCGGGGTGATGGCGGATATCGTCGACCGGCGCAAGTACCTGCTGTTCTCGCAGCTGTGGATGTTTATCGCCGCTGCAGGTCTGGCCGTGCTGTCGTTTACCGGTCAGGTGACCCCGACGGTGCTGCTGGCGGCAGCCTTCCTGTTAAGCGTCGGTAGCGCCATGAGTTCACCGCCGTTCCAGGCGATTGTGCCGGATCTGGTGAGCAAAGCGGAGCTGGGCCCGGCGGTGGCGCTTAACTCGCTGGGGGTGAACATCAGCCGCGCCATTGGCCCGGCGCTGGGCGGCTTTTTGCTGTCGCTGGCCGGACCCTGGATGGTGTTCCTGCTCAACGCCCTGTCGGTGCTGGGCGTGGCGTGGGTGCTATGGCGCTGGAAACCTGCGCCATCCGTGCAGCGCCTGCCGCCGGAGCACTTTTTCTCGGCAGTGCGGGCCGGGGTGCGCTATGTGCATGCTGCCCCGGTGCTGCGTAATGTGCTGATCCGCACCGTGGCATTTTTTGTCTTTGCCAGTGCTGGCTGGGCGCTGCTGCCGCTGGTGGCACGTCGGGAGCTGGGACTCGGCCCGGCGGGGTACGGCATCATGCTGGCCTGCATCGGGCTGGGGGCGATTGCCGGGGCGGTGCTGCTGCCGCGTCTGCGCCAGCGTCTGAACGCCGACCAGCTGATGGTGGCCGCGAGCCTGATGTTCGCGATCACCATGCTGGCGCTGGCGTTTGTGCGCCACTTCTGGCTGCTGAACCTGTTTGAATTTTTCACCGGTTTTGCGTGGATCGCGGTGCTCTCGACCCTCAACCTGGGGGCGCAACGCAGCGCCGCCCGCTGGGTAAAAGCCCGGGCGCTGGCGGTGTATCTGACGGTGTTCTTCGGCTCGATGACCGCGGGCAGCGCCATCTGGGGGCAGATTGCCTCGCACTTCAACACTGCCACCTCGCTGTGCGTGGCAACCGTCGGGATGCTGCTGGCCAGCGCCACGGTGCTGCGCTGGAAGCTGGAGAAAGATCCGAACCTCAACCTGGATACCAGCGGCCTGATTGCCGACGACGCGCGCGAAGCGATCCCCAACGAGCGTGGCCCGGTGCTGGTCTCCTGCGAATACCTGATCGACCCCCAGTCCGCCCGCGACTTTTTGCAGGCGGTCCACGAGCTGCGCCGGGTGCGCCGCCGCGCGGGCGCCATCAGTTGGGCGGTGTATGAAGATATCGACCAGCCGGGACTCTATATCGAGACCTTCCTGATGGGTTCGTGGGTGGAACACCTGCGCCTGCAGGAGCGTCACACCATGAACGATCATCTGCTGCAAAGCCGCGTGCTGGCTTTTCATCAGGGCGCTACCCCTCCGGCGACCCGTTATCTGGTCGCGCCGGTTTGTTGATACTAATAAAGACCTTTTGAGGAAGAGACTATGGCGACGATTAACGCGCAAGACGGTACGCAGATTTACTACAAGGACTGGGGTGCCGGTAAACCGGTGCTGTTCAGCCACGGCTGGCCGCTGGATGCGGATATGTGGGACAGCCAGCTCAACTATCTGGCCGAGCGCGGTTTCCGCGCCATTGCCTTTGACCGCCGCGGCTTTGGTCGTTCGGATCAGCCGTGGACGGGCTATGACTACGATACCTTTGCCTCCGACATCAATGACCTGATCACTGAACTCGATCTGCAGGACGTAACGCTGGTGGGCTTCTCGATGGGCGGCGGCGACGTGAGCCGTTATATTGGCACTTACGGCACCTCACGCGTGGCCGGTCTGGCGCTGCTGGGGGCGGTCACGCCGATCTTCGGTAAATCCGACTCTTACCCGCAGGGTGTGGATCAGTCGGTGTTTGACGGCATTCGCGACGGGCTGCGCAAAGATCGCGCCCAGTTCATCAGCGATTTCGCTACCCCGTTCTACGGGATTAACGCCGGGCAGACAGTGTCGGAAGGTGCCCTGACCCAGACCCTGAACATCGCCCTGCTGGCGTCGCTGAAAGGCACCCTCGACTGCGTGACCGCCTTTGGTGAGACTGACTTCCGCCGGGATATGGCCAAAGTCGACGTCCCGACGCTGGTTATCCACGGCAGCAACGACCAGATCGTGCCGTTCGAGACCACCGGTAAAGTGGCGGCAGAGCTGATTAGCCATGCGGAACTGAAGGTGTATGACAACGCGCCGCACGGCTTTGCGCTGACGCATCAGGACCAGCTGAACGAAGATCTGCTGGCGTTTGTGAAGTCGCTGTAAGGCGTTGCCCGGGGAGCATGGGCTCCCCGGTTATCCTTTTTTCCTGTCGCGTTCACACTCGGCGTTGCCGACAATACTTTTCCTCCCCTTCTCCCCTTACACTTAAATCCCTGAATACATTGCCCGGAAGATGAAATGAACAGCACTGTCTTTGACGCATTCCGTTGCCTTAATCTGCTGGCGACAGGGAGTCGTGCTTTTGGTATTCGTGAGATTGGCCGTGAGATGGGGCTGGATCCGGCGAAAGTCTCCCGCCTGATGCAAACGCTACTGGCGCTGGAGATGGTGCAGCAGGACGCCAGGCGCAAGTACAGCCTGGGGATGGGCATCCATCGTCTCTCGGCGAACGCGATCCATAATTCGGCGTTTTATACCGCCGTGCTGGAGATGCTGGAGGAGACCGGCAGCCACTCGGTGTCGATTGTCGTGGGGGTGTTAAGCGGCAAAAACGTGGTGTATCTCATTCATACCCGCAGCGGCAAAAGCATCGCCAGAGCCATCGGAAACTACGAATCGTTTCCGGTGCATGACTCGGTGATTGGCATCAAGCTGCTGTCGGCCATGAGTGACGAAGAGATCGTGGCTCGCCTCGGCGTACACGATTATCAGCTACTCAAACGCGATATCGAAGAGGCCCGGCGCCATCAGGTGTTTGGTAAAACCTTTAACGAAACGGATTACCGGATGGCCTGCATTATTCCGGGCATGCAGGCCGCCATCGCCCTGTCGAACATCCAGGGCGATAAGCTGGACATCGACAAACTACGCCATTTTCTGATCTCTGCCGCCCGCAAAATTAGCGGCGCCGCGCTCCCTCCCCTCTAGCAGTTGCACGCAGCGCTCCGTCGTGGTGGCGACCGGCTGCCCGGAGCGATAGAGCGCACTGCCGATCCCCACGCTGTCGTAGTAGCGCAGATAATCGGCGGCGTTATTGACGTCCACCCCCCCCACCGCCGAAAAGCGCACCGGCGCGGACAGCGGGCCCTTGATCAGTTGCGGATAGTTTTCCGGCAGGGCGCTGGCCGGGAAAATCTTCAGTACGTCGGCCCCCGCCTCGCAGGCGCTGAAAATCTCGCTGGGCGTCATCACCCCTGCGCACACCCCCAGCCCCTGGCTTTTTGCCGCGTGGATCACCCGCAGATCGAGGTTGGGGGTGAGAATAAATTGCCCCCCGGCGGCGGCGCAGAGATCGACATGCTCTGGCGTTAACACCGTGCCTGCGCCCACCATTACCCCATCGCCAAAGGCATCACGCAGCCGTCGCAGGCTGGTGATCCACTCCGGTGAGTTGGTGGTGATCTCAACCGTGGTGATGCCATGATCGCGCAGGCAGGCCACCTGCTCCACGCAATCGGCAGGGGTGATGCCACGTAAAATCGCAATAATCCCGGCGCTAGCCATCATGTCGGAATACCTCATTGAGCCCGGCAATCAGCGCGGTTTCCGCCTCCAGGGTGGAACAAGGCAGCTCGATTTGCTCGCAGGCCTGCTGGTAGAGAGGAAGTAAGGAACCGCTGCCGATAAAACAGACGCGCGCATTGCCCGGGTGACCGCGCAGGATCTCGTGCCCAATCAGCAGGCCGGAGAGCCAGCTTGCGGCGCTGGCCGGGTCGAGATCCCCCAGAATGTACCGCCCCCGGCAGCGGAACAGCTCACTCACCAGTTCGCCCTGCCCGGCCTCGATCGATTGCGCCACAGCTACGCCCTCGCTGAAGGCGCTGGCGGAGGTCACCTGAGGGGGGAGCCCTTTACCCACCACCGAATGATTTAACACCAGGTGATAGAGCTCGCCGGTCATCAGGGTGCGCAGACCCGTCACGCGCTGCTGCTGACGGTCAATAGTCATCCATTTGCTGTGGGTGCCCACGGCGGCAAAGGTGCAGGCGTCCGTCAGGGCGATGGCCCCGGCTAACTGCATCTCTTCGCCACGGCAGACTTCGTTGGCCTGCGGATCGCAGATACCGGGTCGCAAGGTCAGCGGGTTGCTAAGGATACCGGGCAATTCGCGGCCCTTACCCAGCAGGTCGCGGAAGCTAAGCGGCAACGCCATGTAGCCCGCATCGGCAATACCAATATTGCTGCCAATCATGCCGCACAGCAGCACGGGCAGATGCGGGTCCCAGGCGTCCTCCAGCCGCAGCAGCTGCTTACGCAGGATCGACGGCAATTCAGCGCGCTCGCAGGTCGCCACGCCGCAGGTGTCCTGCACGGTGCGGATCACCTGGCCGTCACGCACGCCGATCGCCCGAAAATTGCTGGTACCCCAGTCAACGGCAATGTAATTCATATCCGCGATCCAAACACCGCCAGCGGCAGCGCGTCGGTGAGATCCTGCAACTCGTCGCGGGTGGCCGCGTCCAGCCGTTTGGCCGGTTCGCGCACCACGTCGGTGGTGAAGATCCCCGCCCGGTGCAGCACGGTTTTGTGGATCGCCACGCCGATACCCGGCTGCACGCCATAGCGCAGGAAGGGAAGATAGCGGTAGAAGAGCGACTGCGCTTCCCGCGGGTTATGCTGCCAGGCCTGCAAAATCATGTTGATGACGTCCGGGAATTCGCAGGCGGGCATGGTGCCGATCACGCCGCGGCGAAGCTCTTCGTAGAGAAAACCGGCGTTCAGCCCGCCGAACAGCCCGACGCTGTCACCCAGCGCCTGCTTCAGGGCGGTGATTTTCAGCGTGGTGGGCGGTTGCTCCACTTTGATGTACTTGATAGCCGGAAACGACTGGCACAGCGTGACCAGCGTGGCCACCGGGATGTTGACCCCGGTCATCAGCGGCGCGTCCTGGATCATGATGTCGATATCACAGGCCGCGCAGATATCCCGGTAAAAATTGACGATCTCCTCCGGACCAGGTTTCACCACCGACGGCGGATTGACCATCGCTACCTGAGCCCCCCAGCGCTGTATCCGGGCGATATCTTCTATCGCCACCGCAGAGGCGGGCCCCCCGGCGGCGGCCACCAGCGGCAGATCGCCGGTGAGGTTTTTCACGCAGGCGAACAGCGCCTCTTTTTCGTCCAGGGTCAGGGCATAGCCTTCAGAGGCATTGCCGAACAGCGCCAGGCCATCGATGCCCTGTTGCAGAAGAAATTTCACCAGCCGCTCAATCGAGGCGAAATCCACTTCGCCTTCTACATCAAACGCGGTGGCCAGAATCGGTACGTTGCCTTTTAACATGTTGCCTCCATGACGGCGTCTTCATTGATTTCAATACCCAGCCCCGGCCCCTGCGGCAGCTGGTACGCCCCCTGCTGGCAGATGAGCGGCGTGGTGAGAAGTTGGTTGGCAATCTCAAAGACCGGGGGCTGATACTCCAGCATGTAGAGATTGGGGATGGCGGCGGCGACGTGCAGCGACGCGGCGATACAGGGCGCAAGACCGACGCTGAGATGCGGGGCGACCTTCAGGTTCCAGGTCTCCGCCAGCGAGGCGATGTGCATCAGCTCGCTGATGCCGGTACGGCCCACGTCCGGCTGCAGAATGTCCGCCGCCCGCTGCTCGATAAAGGGTTTGAACTGGTAGCGGGTGCGCTCGGTTTCGCCCAGCGCAATCGCCACCGGGCTTTTGGCCCGCAGCTCACGGTGCCCTGCCACGTCTTCCGGCAACAGCGGCGCTTCGAGAAACCCGACGCCGTATTCACGCAACGCCATCGCCAGCTCGGCGGCTTCCGCCACGCTGTAATTCCAGTGGGCATCGAGGAAGATTTGCGCCTCTTCGCCCAGGGTTTCACGTATAGCCTTCACGTTGGCAATGTCTTCCCGCACGCCGTAGCCCAGCGCCAGTTTGACGGCATTAAAGCCCTTCTCCTGCCAGCGTTTCGCCAGCTGGCAACGCGCAGGCAGGTCCGGCTCTGGCAACCCCGAAACGTAGCAAGGTATGGTGTCACGCAAGGCACCGCCCAGCAGTTGCCAGACCGGCTGGCCGAGCAGTTTGCCTTTGAGATCCCACAGGGCGATATCCACGGCGGCAAGGGCATCGATGTGATAGCCAGTGATATGGCCGCGATCGCGCATGGCATCGTACATGCGGGCGTTCAGCACCCCGCTTGAAAAAGCCGATTGCCCGATCAGCAGCGGTGCGAAGAGCTGGGTGATGAGCTCCGCAATGACCTGCGGAACCACCGGGGCCAGCGCTTCACCCCAGCCTACACAGCCGTCGTCGGTGGTAATTTTGACGAGGCAGGTCTCCATTTTGCGCGAGTAGACGCAGCGGTACTCCGGGCGATAGTAGTAATCGCTGTCATACCCCTCGACGCTCCCCCCGAGATAGGCCTGCTTTGGGGTGATCTTCAGCGGAAAACATTCAACGTGACGTATTTTCATAACAACTCCGGGAACAGTTAATCCAGCACTTTGCCGGCGGTCTCTTTGGCCAGCCACACGGCAATGAATGAGATAAGCGCGGTGATCATCACGTACCACGCAGGAGAAAGCGGATCGCCGGTTAGCGAGATCAGGCTGGCGGATGCCAGCGGCGTGACGCCGCCGAAGATCGCCACGGTAAGGTTGTAGGCGATGGCGATGCTGCCGTAGCGAATGGCGGTCGGGAACAGTTCAACCATTGCCGCGCCGCAGCCGCCGTTAAACATGGCGACAAAGATGCCCAGCATGCTCATGGCCGCGATGGAGGACCCCACCGATCCCTGGCTCATCACCAGCATGGCCGGGTAAGTGAGCAGGATGAAGCCCCCGCAGCCCATCAACATCAGCGGGCGACGTCCCCAGATATCGGAGAGATAGCCGGTGATCGGCATACAGACCGCGACGCTCAGTAATCCGAGCGTGGTGATGAGATAGGCGTCGGTTTTGCTGTAGTGCAAATGGGTCGAGAGATAGCCCGGCATAAAGGACTGCAGCACCCAGCTGCTGACCGCTTTGACCACCACGAAGCCGGTGCAGAACAACAAGGCGCGTGAAGAGGTGGAGAGCGATTTGCGCAGGGGCGATTTCTCCAGCTTGCCGGTCTGTTTCAGCTTTTTAAATTCGCTGGAGTCTTCCATATTTCGGCGCATATACAGCCCGCCTAACCCCAGTGGGGCCGCCAGCAGGAACGGAATGCGCCAGCCCCAGTCGTTCATGGCGCTTTCGCCGAGCGTATGGGTGAGAAACAGAACCAGCCCGGAGCCACAGACGAAGGCCATAAAACTGAAGTTTTCACTCCAGCAGGTGAGCGTGGCGCGCCGGTTGGGTTTGGCGCTTTCGGCGAGATAGGTAATGACGCCTGAGCTTTCACCGCCAGCGGCAAAGCCCTGCACCAGACGGGTAATCACCAACAGCACCGGGGCGAGTATTCCTACCTGATGCCAGGTCGGCAAAATGCCCATCACGAAGGTGGAGCAGGAGGTGATCACGATGACGGTCACCAGCACCTTACGCCGCCCTAACCGATCGCCCATCGAGCCAAAGAAGAGCCCGCCCAGCGGACGCATCAGAAAGCCAGAGCCGAAGACCGCGAAGGATTTCAGCAGCCCAATGACCGGATCGCCGCTGGCGAAGAAGTTGGTGGCGATAATCGCCGCCAGGGTGCCGTAAAGCCCGAAATCAAACCACTCGATAAAATGACCGATGCCCGCCGAGAGCATCATTTTGGTTCTGCTTTGGGCAGGCGCTTGCTGCCCGGCAGGAGCGTAATCACCTGCGAATTCAGAGTCGGTATTAGCCATATAACCTCCTGAGGTCAGGAAAGGTGTCAACAAATGTGACGTGATTGTTATGAAGCTGAGTGTAAGGAATCCGCAGAGGCTGACGAGCGCATGATCGTGATGCGTGAGGGGAATCAAAGAAGCGTGGAGAGAAATGTTTTACATAGTGAAACAGCGGTTAAAACACTGACGCCTGCTGAGCAGACGTCAGGCTTTTTTAGTTTACCGTAGCCGGACGATCAAGCCGCTCCTCATCGTGTTTATCCACCGTGCCACTCCGACGCTCCGCCAACAGCCGACAGATCTCCGCATGCTTCTCCTCGGTAAAGGTAAAGCGCGACATCACCGCAAGGCGGATCAGCGAGCCTATCGCGGGCAGCAGGCAGATACCAAAGAACAGCCCGGCAAGCACGCCGTCGCTCTGGGTTTGCGCCTGCGGTACATAGTCAATCAGGGTTAAAAACACGCCGATTAACCCGCCGCCCACTGCCACCGACATCTTGCCGGTAAAGGTCTGCCCGGAGAAGGTGATCGCCGCGCAGCGCTTGTGAGTGTGGTATTCGGCATACTCAATGGTGTCGGCAATCATCGACGAGGTGAGGATGTTGGTCATCATCACGAACAGGGTGCTGAGGCCAAGCAGGATAAACAGCAGCGCCGTGTGCTGATAGCCCGCAAACCACATCACCACGCGCACCGCGACATCCAGCCCGCAGAGGATCATAAACAGCTTTCGCTTCTGCATTTTGCGCGTCAGCATCGGCGCGATAAGACAGACCACCGCCGCCACGATCCCCATCACGCCGATCGCCATCTGCAGGCCGCCGTCGCCCATGTTGTAGATAAAGAAGTAGATATAAATGCCGTTGGCGACGTTGTGGAACACGCAGAAAAAGAACGACATCAGGATGATAAACAGCGGCTTATTCTGACGCAGATTGTGGAAGGTATCGCGCATCGTCACCTTTTCCGGGCTGGGCGGGACGCGCTCTTTAATTTGCATAAAGCCGTTTAACATTAACGGCAGGCCGACCATCATCATCACCAGCGCCGCCATAAAGTAGCCTTTGTCGCTGCTGTGCTGGGCGAAGAACGCCGCCAGCTTGGGGAAGAAGATGTTGGCGCAGGCGATCCCGGCATTGACCCCTAACATGGCCGCCGTCACCGCCCGGGTGCGCTGGCCTGAGTCGTTGGTCATCACCGACGACATCGACCAGAACGGGATATCCGAGATGGCGTACAGGGTCCCCCACAGGATATAGGTCACCCCGGCGTAGAGGATTTTGGTGGTCATGTCCGCTTCGATTTTATAGAACGCCAGCAGCGTGACGCCGGTGATCAGCAGCGGGGCGATCAGCATAAAGTGACGAAACTTACCAAAGCGGCTGTTAATGGTGTCCATGATGCTGGCAAACAGCGGATCGTGGATCGCATCCCAGGCGCAGGCAATCAGGAAGATGGTACTCGCCGCCAGGGCGGAGATCCCCAGCACATCGGTGTAAAAATAGTTAATAAACGAACCCACTAAACCAAAGCTAAAACACTGACCTAAACCATAGCCAAAATAAGACCACAACTCGCGAGACGGTATTTTCATTGTCATTGCCATAGTGCGTACCTGGTTGCCCGGCGGCGAACCGCCGGGTCGTTATTATTAGCCCTGCACGTTCGGAGCAATTTTACGCAGCTTTTGCAGCAGTGCGATTTCAGTGCGTGAGAACGGGATACCGTTCTCTTCGAACACATCGTGGAACCACAGGCGGCAGTAGTCGGTGGACTCTTTCATCACCACCGGCCACGGCAGCCAGGTCTGGGTTTTGCCGCGCACCAGCCCCCACTGATAGGGGGCGACTTTCGCCATATACATCAGCGGCAGCTGCTCTTCGATAGTGCCGCCTACGTGGCGCGCCAGCCATTCGGTACAGAAGATCGGGCGGCCCAGCTGCTGCAGCTGCTGGATAATCGCCGTCATGCGACCGGTATTGGTATAGGCGTGGTAGCTCACCACGTCCGACAGTTCCAGCGCGGTCTGGTCCAGCGGATGCTGATAAAAGGTTTCGCCCTCCTCTTCTGCAGGCAAGCGCCATGCGCAGACCGTGAGCGGCTGGGAAGGATCTTCTTCACGCACCCACTGGAAGGCCCGCTTCATCAGGTCATGAGCGAAGGTTTCCAGTTTTGCATCGTACAGCACCTCTTCGGTGCCGGTGGCAAAGATGCCGCGGTTGCCCGGCTCGTTGTAGAGATCCCACAGCAGCACGCGCTTATCGTCGCGGAACTGGCGGACAAGGTCGCGGATATAGCGTTCAATGTGCGGCCAGCAGTCTGGATCGCACACCTTGTCGCGCCCAGGACTTGCCGCCGCCTGGCTGTTATGTTTGCCCGGCACCGGCGGCTTTTGCGGCCCGAGGTAGGGCTCATCGCCGGAGAAACCGCAGTCGTCCATTAGCGTCAGCATGGTGCTGAAACCGTGGTTGTCGGCAATCGTCAGGAAGTGGTCGATACGCGCCATCAGGCCGTCGCGATCGTGCTCCCAGACGATAAACGGCAGATTGATGCGCAGGGTGTTATAGCCCGCGTCTGCGGCCCAGCCCAGCTCGCGGTCGATGGTGTTGGCATCGAAGGTCTCTTGCTGCCAGATATCGGTCCAGTTCACCGCCGTCGACGGCAGATAGTTAAACCCGCACAGCCAGCCCTGCTGCTGGTACCACGTCTGCGCCTGTTCCTTGCTCCACTGCTCTTTCATTGTTGTTCCTCTTGCTGATAATGTTTAGCTAATAAATATTAGTCAGGGCAGCAATGCGCAAATCGTGGTGTGCAGAAAAGCGACCGCACTCACAAAGATCGCTGCGGCATCAAGAAGAAACGTGATCGGCGGCGCGTCTGTAGGCAGTTAGGGTATGATGCGAATTCGCCAGAGGGAGAGAACGGATGAAGCGGAAAAACAAAGTCACGATGAACGATATTGCGCGTACCGCGGGCGTGTCGCAGGCGACGGTATCACTGGTGCTTAACCAGTCGCGTAACATCAAGCTCAGCGACGAGACCCGCCAGCGGGTGATCGGCGTCGCCACCGAGCTGGGCTACGATCGTCTGCCCGCCATCCATACCCCGCGTAATCAGGCGGAGATTGCGCTGCTGGTCAGTTCGCTGCAGAGCTACGATCCCTTTATCGATGCCATCAGTCAGGCGCGGGAGGCGGCCTGGCGCAACGAAACGCTGCTCACCCTGTATGATTACGGCGACGACGTGGCGCTGGCCCTCAACATTATTCGCCAGCTGGAAAAGCGAAACTGCGTGGGGATTATTCTCGCCTCCCCCGTCACCACGCTGGTGGATATGAGTGATTTTCAGGACTGTACCCGCCTTCCGCTGGTGCTGCTGAACCAGCGCGACCCCGCCTCGCCCCTGCTGCCGTCTTTTATCCCCGACGACTACGCCAACGCGTTTCAGGTGACCAAACATCTGCTCGCCTGCGGCGCAACGCGCATCGCCCATATCACCGGGGAAAGCTGGATGGAGGCCTCCCGCCAGCGGCTGGCAGGCTACCAGGCCGCGCTGCAGCAGGCAGGTTTACCCTGCGACGACAGCCTGGTGCGCCAGACCAACTGGCAGTTTAACGAGTCGTTCACCGCGACCGAGTCCCTGCTGCGGCTGGAGAAACACCCGGACGCCATTTTCTGCGCCAGCGACTGGCTGGCGATTGGCTGCTATCAGGCACTGACGGTGGGCGGCGTGACGATCCCCGACGATATGCTGCTGGCGGGTTACGACGATCAGAAGATTTCCGAGCAACTCACGCCCGCGCTCACCAGTATTCAGCTGCCTTACAGCGAGCTGGGACGCCTGGCGGTGGAGTATTTGTGCAACGAAGAAGATGCCGCCACGCATGTGACGCTGGCGGGCAGACTGAAGGTGCGGGCGTCGAGCTCACGTTGAGCACCTGTAGGCCCGTGCAAGCGCAGCGCCGCCGGGCGCCATAAAAAAACTCCGCACCTGCCGTGAAGGATCGCTGTACGACATCTACGATCAATTGTAAATCAACGATATGTATCGGCCTTTACGACATCTGATTCCGGAGAACCGCTAATGAGCACCAATAAAGAGTTAATGCAGCGTCGCAGCAATGCCGTCCCGCGCGGCGTGGGACAGATTCACCCGATCTTTGCCGCCCGGGCGGAGAACTGCCGGGTGTGGGATGTGGAAGGCCGGGAGTATCTCGATTTTGCCGGGGGCATCGCGGTGCTCAACACCGGGCATCTGCACCCGGAGGTGGTTCGTGCAGTAGAAGAGCAGCTGAAAAAACTGTCGCATACCTGCTTCCAGGTGCTGGCCTACGAGCCCTATCTGGAGCTGTGCGAGATCCTGAACCAAAAAGTGCCGGGCGATTTCCCTAAAAAGACTCTGCTGGTGACCACCGGCTCCGAAGCGGTGGAGAACGCGGTGAAAATCGCCCGCGCGGCCACCAAACGTAACGGCACCATCGCCTTTACCGGAGCCTATCATGGCCGCACCCACTACACCCTGTCGCTGACCGGGAAAGTAGCCCCGTACTCGGCGGGCATGGGGCTGATGCCGGGCCACGTCTATCGCGCCCTCTATCCCTGTGCGCTGCACGGCGTCAGCGACGACGACGCCATCGCCAGCATCCAGCGCATCTTTAAAAACGACGCCGCGCCGGAAGATATCGCCGCGATTGTGATTGAACCGGTGCAGGGCGAAGGCGGTTTCTACGCGACCTCGCCTGCTTTTATGCAGCGCCTGCGCGACCTGTGCGACGAGCACGGCATCATGCTGATTGCCGATGAAGTGCAGAGCGGCGCGGGACGGACCGGCACCTTCTTCGCCATGGAGCAGATGGGCGTGGCGGCGGATATCACCACCTTTGCCAAATCCATCGCTGGCGGCTTTCCGCTGGCGGGCGTGACCGGACGCGCCGAGGTGATGGACGCCATCGCCCCCGGCGGACTGGGCGGTACCTACGCGGGCAGCCCGATTGCCTGCGCCGCCGCGCTGGCGGTGATCAAGGTCTTCGAGCAGGAAGACCTGCTGCAAAAAGCCAACGCGGTGGGCAACACCCTGCGCGAGGGGTTACTGGCGATAGCCGAAAAACACCGCGAGATTGGCGACGTTCGCGGGCTGGGGGCGATGATCGCCATCGAGCTGTTTGAGGATGGCGACGCCCATAAACCACACGCCGCACTGACGGCGCAGATCGTCGCCCGGGCCAGGGATAAAGGTTTGATCCTGCTCTCCTGCGGCCCGTACTATAACGTGCTGCGCATTCTGGTGCCGCTCACCGTGGAAAAGGCGCAGATCGAGCAGGGGCTGGCAATTATCGCCGAGTGTTTTGACGAGGCGACGCAGGGTTAATTTTTACGCCCGGTGCAAGCCGGGCCGTTAACGTGTTGATGACAAGGCTTATGTAGTCGCTGATTGAATCAGAACGATTGTTCTGGAAAAACGCTAAAGCCGTGGTCAGTTTTTGTTGACCACCACAGCCGTACGTTGACTTTTCACTCACTAAATAGTTTACTTTTTTTATTATAGTTACACCCTGAGTGAATCTATGACATCGAAATTAAACTGGCTGTTGCAAAACACCTCTCCGGGAAGCCTGGTTTTACAATCGTGGCTGACCCGGAACAACATATCGCCTTCTCTGGCTTTTAAATACGCGCAAAATGGCTGGTTAATAAAACTGCGGGCTGGCGTTTATGCGCGCGCAGGACGAGAACCAGACTGGAGTGATGCGCTATGGTGTCTGCAAAACCAGCTTGAAGCGCCGGTGCATCTGGCCGGACTGAGCAGTCTCTCCTGGCAGGGCCGTTCCCATTACCTGCAGCTTAAACAGAGCCAATGTTGGCTTAGCATTGAAAAAAAAGCGATATTACCTAAATGGTTTAAAGAATTTCCCGGCGTTGAGTGGTTGGTGGTATCGGCTCTGAAGCTCCCTGAATTGGATGAAAAATTCCGAACTGAGCTTGAGGTGAAAGGGAAAAGCATAACCGCCAGCGTACCAGAACTGGCAGCCTACGAGCTATTAAGCGCAGTACCTCAGACAATCTCATTTGAGCACGCTGCCGAGCTTTTTCAGGGGCTGGTCAATCTCAACCCACGTAAAGTGGAGAAGCTGCTTACACTCAGCCAGTCCGTACAAACCAAACGCCTGTATCTCTTTTTCGCCAGTTTCTATGAACATGCATGGTTCAAACGCGTGGATACCAGCAAAATCGACCTGGGTTCGGGCAACCGACAAGTCGTTATTAATGGCAAGCTGAACACGCAATACCAGATTACTGTGCCCGAAAATTTTACTAAGAGGGGAATAAGCCATGGATAAAACCTCCCCCTACTACCGCCAGGTCGCCCTGCTGGTGCAAACATTACCCTATGTCGCTAACGAGCCCTGTTTTGCGCTGAAAGGCGGAACGGCGATCAACTTATTCATCCGTGATTTTCCCCGATTGTCCGTTGATATTGATCTGGCCTACATCACGCTGGATAGCAGAGAGGTCGCGTTGCCCAACGTGCGGGAAGCGCTCACCCGCATCGCAACACAACTGGAAAAACAAGTCGGGATCAATGCAGTACTGCAAATCAATAACCCTGATGAGATGCGGATCATAGCCACCACGGACGACGCGCAAATTAAAATCGAAGTTTCGCCCGTTGCCCGGGGAACATTGTATCCGCCGCAAGAACGCGACGTCGTCGAAACCGTAGAGGAAGAATTTGGTTTTGCCGCGATCCCAGTTGTCTCACTGCCTGATTTGTACGGCGGCAAGCTATGTGCCGCGTTAGATCGCCAGCACCCCAGAGATTTTTACGACGTCAAAGTGCTCCTTGATACACAAGGGATCGATCGCGCGATATTCAATGGTTTTATCGCTTACTTGCTCAGCCATAATCGCCCCTTGTCCGAAGTGCTTAGCCCACGCTGGAAAGATATTACCGAACCCTTTCAAAATGAATTCAGCGGCATGACTTTTGAGGAGGTATCACTAGAAGAGCTAAGAGAGGTCCCGGAAAGAATGCTCAGCGCGTTGAAAGCGCATTTCACTCAACAGGATTTCGACTTCCTGAGGTCATTTAAACGCGGCGAGCCTGACTGGAATTTAGCACCAGAACCCCACATTCAGAATTTGCCAGCCGTTCAATGGAAGCTGCGCAATATTGCACGGATGTCTGAGGAAAAGCGCGCGCAGTCACAGGAGAAACTGGAAAAGGTCATGACAGAATGGCTACGTTAGTTTATTAAATTCAGTATAGTTACACTAATAGTGAAACTATATCATTCTTTATAAACCAGCAAAGCCGTCTCGGGATCCATTGCCTTCCAGCACTTAACACCAGGATTACTATTGTCCTGGTAAAGGGTTTGATCCTGCTCTCCTGCGGGCCATACTATAACGTGCTGCGCATTCTGGTGCCGCTCACCGTGGAAGCGGCGCAGATCCAGCAGGGCCTGGACATTATCGCCGCCTGTTTTGACGAGGCGACGCAGGCTTAACGCATTCAATATCACCCGCATTTTGGTGCGGGCTGGGGAGTGGATGAATATGAGTCGCTACACAAAAGCACCGGACCTGGTTGTTGATCAGTGGTTTAACACCCCTGCACCGCTCACCCTGCAGTCGCTGCGCGGTAAAGTGGTGGTGATGGAGTCTTTCCAGATGCTGTGCCCCGGCTGCGTCTCCCACGGCCTGCCGCAGGCGTCGCGCATCTTCGCCACCTTCCCACAGGATAAGGTGGCGGTTATCGGGCTGCACACGGTATTTGAACATCATGACGTGATGACCCCGCGGGCGCTGGAGGTGTTTCTGGCCGAATTCCGCATCCCCTTCCCCGTCGGCGTGGACAGACCGTCTGTGGACAACGACATTCCGCAGACCATGCTGGCCTATGGCATGCGCGGCACGCCGACGCTGACGATAATCGATCAACAGGGGAATGTGCGGCAGCAGCATTTCGCCGAGGTGAATGATTTGGCGCTGGGGGCGGAGATTGGCGCGTTGCTAAGTGAAGTGGTGGTGCGTGAGGGTGAAGAGGATGTGGGAGCGGGGTGTGGGGATGAGGGGTGTGCGGTTTGACTATCTGGCAGAAAAGGCACCGGAGGTGCCTTTTTTAATTAGCTGATGATCATTCGGAAATAAGTATACTGCTGCCGCCATATATTTAGCGCCTTGCTTATGATTAGTCGTATAGCCATTTCCCGGCTTTTGCTGATTCGATTAACATGCCGATTGTGAAATCGGGCACAGGAACAGGAGAAAACTTCTTGAGTGGATTCCAGGAAAAAGGCTCATCGGGATAATAGGTCTATATATTAAAGCTACCTCTATTAACCTCGAACGCTTTAAAAAATTCTTCCATCATTTCTTCTGCTTCGTCTACATCGAGTCGCATATCCGTATCAAGATCTGTATCTGCATTAAGTAATTTTTGTTTTCTCTCATTATTAATCAGATACACACCATTGTGACTTCTTACAAGGGCATAGATACGAACTTTAAGATGCTCTTCCATAATTTTATATTTCACCTGGCGATTAGGTTGTTATCGGATGCAGCACAGTAATTAGAAAGAATGCATAAAACGGTGACAATCACCGCCAACCGTTTATATCATTAATATTCAAAAACTGTCTAATGGCGCTTATTACGTTTTATATTAATCTGGACTTATTTTTATTTACTGGTTAGATTTACAGGGTAATTTAACGCAACACGGGCATGCGCCAACATGCCCGTATCGCTCATCACAATCACTATTTACTGAGAATAGCGACCATGACTGATATCGATTGTATTGCAGAATCACTGCAACCAGAAGTATTTGAAGCTAGAGACCGCGTATTTACCGTGAGTTATGCGACGCGCTATGAGGATCACCTGCGCATTCCTGCCTTTATCATGAAAGGACTGTGGCTGAACGAAGCCGGATTTAGCACTGGAACCAAAATAGACGTGAAGGTAATGAAGGGCTGCATGATCCTCACATCACGACAGGAAGAACCGGTGATCGAGAAGATGATGCGTGAGATGAGCAAGCTCTCGGCACATGAACAAAATCAGGTGATGGATTTTGTTGGGGTCATCACCGGGAAGCTTCGAAAGGCCTAAGATAGCGATTGAATGGGTAAGGCGCCGATGGGCGCCTTTTTTGTTGTCTGGGAGATGCAGGCAGTTTGCTCGGGTGGAGTTTTGCGATAATCTGTGAGAAATCTTGTGTAAATGCCCGAATATTAAAGGTTACTATATAGGTAGTTACCGATCTCGATAATAAAGCGACTCATTGCAAGCCGCCAGTTCTGGATCAGAATACTTCATTTTTTTGACACATCCATAATCGCAAGATAAGTAATCTACCGTATTAAGCACTACGTCGGGAACACTTTGAGCTTCTTAATTTGGCAAGGATTACACTGTATGACAACTCCGTCATACTAAACACACAAAACTGATGTAACAGCGCAATTATTCTTACTGTAAAGAGGAATGCCATCAAAAGCAACCAGTTGAAATATATGAATTATTTCATATAGTACTAAGCACAATTTAACCGATGACCAAAAACCAATAGAAATAATGTGCCTAGTGCTCCACGTGCTAAACTAGGATCTATGGTCTTTTTAACAAAATAATCTTATGTAGTTGCACAACCAAAAAACTTCACAGTGGGTATAGACATCTTGATTGTTACTACTTTTACACGCATGATGTTACTCAGTTTTCGATGTAGAGTATAAATATGAATACTGCAAAATCACTAAGCCAAAAATTATCTGAAATGAAAACCGCAAAATATGGGGAAGATATTACATTAAATAAGCCACTGCTAGTTTTATATAGCCTATCAGAATATAAGAAAGGTCATAAACGGATGTTTGATTATGACACTGAGGTAAAACCTAATCTCAAAAAACTATTAAAAAAATATGGACCCAAAAGACGAGGATATGCTACTGACATGCCATTTTGGCGCTTACGGCATGACGAATTTTGGACACTTGAAAATGCTGAAGCTTGCTCAACAAACGGAATAAAAGAACCTAAAGAAGTCGAGCTAATACTAAACAATGTTGCGGGGGGATTTGATCAACCCTCATTTTCACTTCTGGAGATGAGACCAGATATTATTGATGAATTAGCTAATGAAATTATTATTAAATTTATACCTAAAGAATATAAAGGCGAACTGTTAAAAGAATTAGGATTTGAAAAAAAAACCAATATTAATTCCTACTCTGTGCTGAGAAACAATACGATTCTTGCCCAAAATGATATAGCAGCAATAGAGCATAATAGGCTACTTTCTGACTCCACAAAGTTGAGGCTAATCGAGGCAAGAGTTGGGCAAGGAGATTTCCGTAAGCAATGCATTAATTTATATCCGTCTTGTCCTGTAACTGGGATAAATTTCCATCCTTTACTCCGTGCTAGTCATATTAAACCGTGGGCAGATTGTAAATCGGTAAAAGAGCGCCTAGACCCATATAATGGAATTATGCTAGCAGCACACATAGATGCATTATTTGATGATGGATGGATTTCATTTAAAAACCACGGGGAAATTATTGTTAGTAATAAACTAGATTATCAAACATGTAATGTTTTGAATCTTCCAACATCGGTAAGACCTTTTACTGACAAGTCTTTTGATTACTTAAACTGGCATCGAGTAAGAGTACTCAGATGGTGAACCCACCACATGAAATAGTGCTAAAATAAATTATCTTAAATATTTTAACTTTGAAGAACGCGAGAAGGGTTGGATATGAACGAAGAGTTATTTGCAAAACTCATATCTCAGATTAGAATCGGGAAACAACTTCCAGATGCCATTTACATTCATAGAGATGCTTTTTCTGCATTACCAGACACTCTAAGACAATTTATATGGGCAGTTGCTAAGGCAGTCAAACTAGAAGATAGTGAATGGAATTTAGTAAAACTATTCAAAAAAGAGTTCCGTGTATCGCTCTTGCACTATCCAGACTTTTATTCGGACTCGTACCCTTCCCTTCGACAAAGTCTAAACGTTGATTTGAAAAAATTAAGTCATCGAATAACTAAATATGATGTATCTGATAACCCTCCAATATTGCATCGTAAAGAAACAATGATACTACCTGATAATGAATATTTTCAACATTTCAGATTACTTACGCAAGAAGGAGAAGATGCTGGACTATATGCTAATAGTCATTTAATTGGTTTTAAAATTTCCTGGAACAATCTTATATCTCATCATGGATATAGTTTAGTTGACGGAAGAATAGTCCGTAGTAAACTAAGCCTTAAAAAAGAAAAATCTATTATTGATAGATATAAAACTGCGCTTGTAAGATATGAACTTTCATCCCCCATTAAATCACTTGTAAGACATGATTATCTTAATGGTTCATACTCTATCTTTGATTATGGATGTGGTCGTGGAGATGATATACGTGAGTTAGAAGCGCATGGTCTAGATGTATCTGGCTGGGATCCAAATTTCCGACCAGATTCTGATAAGGTCAGCTCCGATATAATCAACTTAGGTTTTGTACTGAATGTTATAGAAGATCAAGATGAACGTCTCGAAGCGCTTTTAGGTGCTTGGGAGTTAACAGATAAATTTTTAATAGTCTCAGTCATGCTTGCCAATGAGGCTTATATATCTAAATTTAAGCCTTATAAAGATGGTGTAGTCACAACAAGGAACACATTCCAAAAATACTATTATCAATCTGAAATAAAGTCCTACATAGAAAGAAATTTACATGAAGAAGCGATAGCTGTTTCGCCTGGTATATTCTACGTATTTAAAGATAAATTAGAAGAACAATTATATCTTCAAGGAAGGTATAAAAGGCATTTTGAATGGAAACAACTAACATCATCACAACCCTTATATACAAAGGATAAAGTAGAGCTAGTAATCTCGACACATAAAGATCTATTCGATTCCTTTTGGAAAAGTTGCTTAGAGTTAGGTCGAGTTCCACTAAATCATGAATATGTTGATACGTACAGAGTAAAGGAATTAATTGGATCAAATAAAAAGGCTTTCAACATATTGAATGAGATATATGATATCTCCGAGTTTAACAAAGCGAAAAAAAGTCGACATGAAGACTTACTTTTATACTTCGCAATGGAACTTTTTGGTAAAAGAAAAGCATACAATAAACAACCTGACTCACTTAAGTTAGATATCAAGACATTTTTTTTAGATTATAACAACGCTATTAACAATGCCAAAGAACTCTTATTTGCAATTGCAGACACAATTTTAATAAATGAACAATGCAAGGAGGCTTATTCTCTCTTACCTGCAAGCATTTTGAATGAAGGTCACTCATTGATTCTTCATAGAAGTTATATCGACGATTTGCCACTATTGCTTCGAGTATACGTCGGTGCGGGTTTACAAATGTATGGTGAACTGGGTGAAGATATAGATCTTTTAAAGATACATATAACCTCGGGGAAACTCACGCTAATGGCGTACGATGATTTCACTCAACCAGTTCCCTTTCTCAGAGAGAGAATAAAGATAAAAATGTCAGCTCAAGAAATAGATTTCTTTGATTATATTGATAATTATAAACGGCCTCCTCTTTTGAATAAACATCTGTTAATTAATATCAATGATGTAGAATTTGAAAAACAAAAGAGCTTTGATAAACGCTTATCTAAGCTCTTATGTTGCAATGACCATAGTGAAGTTCTAATGCAAAGACAACAATATGATGAACGCCTTAATATCTCCGGTAAAAAAATAAATGGGTTCAAAATAATTAGCAGGTAATATGATAAGGGGGAAGACTAATTCTGTAGGTTCTCCTGGCTTGTGCTTCTTCGAGGCCAATTGCAGTTAAGACATGGGATGGAGTGTTTGCCATCGCATTGCAGGCAGACCCTTGCGATATCAACCACGGCTGCTCGTTTGTAAATCGCTTGGCTTCTTCGTCAGTACTAAATGTTATATTCCAGATCGTAGATACTGCAGGAGAGTTACCATTGCGTATGAAATTATAATCTTTAATTTTTTCCTCGAATTCAAAGTGCTGCGGGCATTTTGATTCGGGGAAGTTTTCTACTGCTGCACCAAGCCCAACAATAAGGGGAGTAGGTGAGGTCCCTCCTCTTAAGCCAAGTTCTTGACCACCACCATGTATGAGCGGTATCAAACCTACTTCACGTGCATTTCTGACATATAAAGCTCCAATACCTTTAGGGGCATATATTTTATGACCTGATAAAGAAAGCATATCTAAATTAAAATCGTCGACATCAATATCTAATTTGCAAAAACTTTGAGCTGCGTCAGTATGAAAAGGTATATTCCTTTCAAATCCAATACTGCCTATATCTCGTATATTTTGTATAGTGCCCAACTCATTATTAACATGATGAATAGAGATCAAAATTGTATTATCTTTTATAGCATTCAAAACTGATTTAACACTTATTACACCATCATTATCAGGCGTTAAATAAGTGACATCGAAGCCTATAGACTGAAGATAAATGCAGGTATTAATAATACATTTATGCTCGATTGAAGAAGTAATTATATGGCCTTTCTTCTCAATGTTTTTGAATGCAATCCCTTTAATTGCCATATTATTAGATTCACTCGCGCCACTAGTAAAAATAATTTCGCTTGGAAACGCACCTATCTTTTCAGCAATGATTTCTCTAGCTAATTGAATAGCCTTTGAAGCTTTTAACCCCTCAGGATGAACTGAAGAAGGATTAGCAAAGATTTCTGCATGCCAAGGATTCATTAATTCTGATACCTCAGGTGATTCGGGTGTCGAAGCAGCATAATCAAAGTATTGATTCATAATCTCCACTCTCAATATATTAAAGTAATACGCTGACTATAATTTGGCCTATCAATACTGAATTGTTCTGGAACTAATTTTTCAAGATAGGATAACAGATTAATGATATATCCTTTAACTTCTTTCCTGTAAGGTAACAAATCATCTTTTAGGCATCCATGTATACACTCGGAAAGTTCGCCAAAGTACATTTGCTTATTTCCTCGATGGCTAATAGCATCTACAATGAATAGATAGATTTTACTTTGTAGAAACTCAAATTTCATTTCTTCGAGAGACTTACCATATAAAAAGATATCTTCATCGTGTTCAATGTCAGCATCTTTATTATCAGAGAAAAGGTTGCACCAAGGTAAGTCACCGACATATAGCCCATCATTGCTTGGAATATAGTCCATAATGGGTAAAATATTTTCCCACCATGCAGGACAACATTCTAAATTTTTTTCTTGTTTTGATGAGAATTCTATAATTTTCTTGATCATGCTGGATGTAATAGGTATTGCATCTTGAAACACTGAAGCAATTAGTAATCTATCATTAGATGATAAGCTTACTTTAACTGTAAGTTCTAAATTCCCGTAGCCTGTAAGACATAAGCCATTTGAGGTAAAATTAGCACTTCCAATAAAACCTTCACTTTCATTAATTTGATAAAATTTTCCGTGCAGTGTTCTATGCAAAAAACATTTAACCCCGCTTTGATGAAGAATACTTAGTGCATTAATGTCGACTGCGCCAGAAATGATATCTGCAGGTCTTGCCCTCACAATTATCTTTGTATCTACCCCTAAAGGTAGATGCTCAAAAAGAAAGTTAACAGCGGGCATAGTCAAGTATGGAGAGAGTATGTTTACACGAGTTGCATTTTCAAGAGCAATACCCAACTGCTGATGAAAATTGTTACTCATTATACTACTTTGCATCCTCAACCTCTAAACTCGCTAATGATTCATCTACAAGATTATATAAAAAAGTATTGATCATTGCTCTAGCTTTTACCATTTTCTGAAGATTAACTTGAGATAAAATATTACTTTCTGCGATACACCATGCCATAAGAGCAAGCATAAATTCATGTTGCATTGTGTTTTTGCAACGTAAAATATAATGAACATAGAAGATATGGCGACGGTTGATTAATAATTGAACTTCACCATTATGATAGTTCATATCAAAAAGAATGAAACTGGGCAACGAACCAAATTGATAGTTCAATTTATATGCATTAATGTTTGACAGCTCGTTTTCCCAAAGAATTTTCGCGACGGACATGAAGTCATTAAATTGCTTTGAATCACTCACGCAACATAATTTTACCCATGTAGTCAGAAAGTATAACAATGGGTGTCTTTCATCTTTCAAAGACAATAATACATAGAAAGGGTGATGACCATTTAAAACTAATTGAGATATTGAATTGCAATTTTTAGACATAAAAAAATACGGAGCATCATCAAATGCAACGTTGAAGGTTACATCATGATTAATTCCTATTAACTTTGTGTTATCCCCATCAACTTCGCTTTCTTTAGTATTATATGTATATTCTCCATTAAAAAAACAATTTGTAGTGAAAAAAAATTGATGAAATAAACGTTTCAATCGTCGGATAATGTTCATATCGACTTACCTTTAAAAGCGAAGCGGCGTGGAAACCCACGCCTTTTCCTAGCATTCGTCATCAGAATCTAAGTAATCATGAAGCATTTCGCCCCATTTCTCTCGCGAAAATGCGAATTGATTTCGAGCACGATCCGACAGGGCTTCATTTTCCATTTGAGCCCAAGCTCCTAAACTTATTTCGAGAAGCATTCGTTGCTCATCAGTAGAGTCACTCATTAATCTTTTAAAGAACAAATGATTTTCATTTAATTGAAGTAAGGTAAGACCTTCAAACATAGTAACATCAAAAAAAGTACCTTGTGATGATTTGACTAACTGGATCTTAAATCGCTCTTTGTTTTTTATAATATCATCAACAATCTGCTTGGCCTCTTCATCCGTTACAGATGGGTCAACCTTTATTGTGCTAATAACTTTTTCATGTTCTTTAGGTGTTAGGCTTATATCGTGATCAGGCCCCTTGCCTTCTTCACTTCTACGGCGAATTTTTTCTTCAATGATTTCTATAGCCTTTGATTTTTTAGATGCATTATTTTCTGATGTTTTTTTAATATCAAAAGTTAATTTTTCTACTTCTTGTGATGCTTGCTTTATTGATTCTTTTACCTTGGCAGAAAGTTCATATAATTTCAATTTAGGATCATTATTTTGCTCTAAATCTTTTTGGTACTCTTCTACCGATTCAAAACCATATTGCTCGTAGTCTTCATCGATACTCATATTTCTAAAATTTACTGCTGTTTGTTTATTATTTGCAACACCAAAAACCTTATCAAGACCTGGTCCAAAACAGATTTCTATGCCCATATAACGACCTTCGTAGTTAAGGAAATCTTTTTTAAAGAAATCATTATATGTTTCAAGCTCCCTATCTGACCGAATTATCGACATTCCTGCATTTTGTGCAAAATGTTTACCCCATGGTGTACTACCAACCTTTTGATATTTCTGACTTTCCTTTGCTTCACGAATAGCATTTAATACCTCTTTTTTAATTATAGAAGTATTTATCATAACTGTATGAGGATGACCGTCTATAACAATCTCAACTTTTTTAGTTTCTTTGAGTTCGAAAGGTATTTCTCCTTTGAAATCACCAGGTAAATCAGGAAGAGAAGTATTAGCCGTAAGATAAAGAGGGTCATTTGCTCTAAATTCTGTAGCATCGGGAGATTGAGCAACAACATAATGACTAGTCTTTTCATCGTAAAAATATGGTTTAAATACAATTCTAACTTTCTTAGCTCCAATATATTTCCGATACATCCTTCCGACTAGCGCTTCAGAATGTTTATATAGAGACGAAGATGTTTTCCATTGCAACCGATCAAGTTTTGTCCAGAGAATAAAAGTACCAGAATTTGGTAAAATGCCATTACCGTCAAGTATTTCCGTTAATTCTCTAGGTAAATTATTTTCTGTGGGATATGGAATATGTTCCAACCGCCCATCTTTCATTTCTTCTATATCGAGATACGTATGTATAGGAAGATTATTATTTTGCCAGCTCCATACATCTACTCTTTGGCACTGTGATATACTTGAGTTAGGCAATCCCATCCCAAACTTACCCATGCCATTAGGATCATTCCTATTTTCACTTCCACCAAACTCTAATGCTAAATGCAGAGTCTGCTTGTCCATCCCCTTTCCATTATCGAAAATACCGATTTTTTGCACTTGCTTAGTATTTCTAACTCCAGCAGTATTCACATGCTCGAAAGATATCAGCTGCACATTGTCTGCACCAGCTTGAATGCTATTATCAATTAACTCAGCTAGCGCATATGCAGCATTTTTGTACCCATTATCGCGCATAGACTCAATTGCGATAGCTCCACGAATAAACGGACGTTCTTCAGTTTTCATAGACATTAAAACTATTCCTTTAAATTATTCAGACCACATTGTATCCCAGTGTGCAAAAGCATGGCACACACTGCGAAACTCTGGAATATTATCATTTACTGTGTAAACCCTGCAGGAAATGTTACCCCCACTCTGTTTGCCTCTCATTGCTCTGCCTGCCATTTGAGAATATTGAACCAGCGAAGCTGTTGGCCGAGCAATAATTGCTACATCAGTGCAGGGTGCATCGAAACCAGCAGTGAGAACACCATAATTAATCAGAACACGCACTTTCCTGTTACGGTAATCTGCTATAGCTGCGGACCGTAGAATAGATGGAGTGTTTCCATCAATATTTCTACAAGAAATACCACAACCAGCTAATATCATCATAAGTTCCTCTGCATGTTCAACTGTGCATGCAAAAACTATAATTTGTGTATGTTCGCTTTCTAATTCATCTAAGATAGTGTTTATTATTTTTAGATTTCTATTATTATTAGATGATAGAGCCTTGAGAAGCTCGCTATTACCCTCGCAATGACGTTCCTCTACCGCAAATGTACTTAGTTCGACATCATCGTAGTCCAAACGTTGGAAATTGGCTTTAGCCAGATACTGTTTTTCAACTAGATACTCAATAGGTGAACTGTAACCTTTAACTCGCATTGATATTTTATTATTACCAAAAAAACCACTTAGTTTTTTATTTTCATCCTGAAGACTCTTATCGTCTGTCATTACTCTACCTGGAGTCGCAGAAAGTCCAAGGAGAAAAGCATTTCTTAGAGAATTATCGATAAAACCTTCAACGATACTTTTGTAGGTGGGAGCAATCGCTTTATGAGCCTCATCGAAAACGATCAAAGCAGTATGTTTTTTTAGTTGATGAAAAAGAACTTGAAGAATCTCACGTTCATTTTTATTTAAGCTATTTAGTTTTTGTAATCCCGCAACAAAAAAACCTTTCGATAAACCGCTTATAGATAATGCAGATTCTCCATAGTATGCATAACTAGGCATAGTTTGATTGCCTAATACCTTCCAAGCCTTTCTGAACTCATACAGAGCCTGTTCGCATAACTCTTTAGTATCTGCTAGCCAAACAACTAGTACCTCTGGATTTTCTCTAAGAAAGTCACACACTATATTCATTGAGGTACGTGTCTTACCCGCCCCTGTAGGCAGATGTAGCATTGCCCGATGAATACTACCATCAAGCATCAGTTTTCTTATTCTGTGACTACAATCTATCTGATAATCATATAGTGGATAATCTGGTACAACTTGAACTGTGCTTTTTATAGAAGCAGAGGAAGCTAGATATGACGAGTAGTCATCAACTATATTCAGTGCTTTTACAAATAACGATATATCTTCTTCAAGAATTTCTTCCAATGTTTCATAGGGATTTCTACACATATCTATGTCTATTGAAAGATTTTCTAAAGCAGCCTTTAATTGCGCTGGTTTTAACCGTCTAACAATTTTTAAGCAATTATTTCTATCACTAATCAACATAACACTTAAATTTTGATAAACTACATTTGTGAGGTCAAACGTTTCACGCTGTTCTGATGTTAATGCATTGTATTGTTCTTGTTGTCTAGTGTTCAAAAGTTCAAAGCAGTCGCTGACAGAAAAATTGCTCAAAACCTCACGTAGCATGTTAAAATCCCCTAACTAAAATTAACGGAGTGTGACATTTTTTTAAACTACACTGCAGGCGTCTTACTTAAAAAACATGATACAAGATATCATTAGCTTAAATCATGTCTATAACTTTCATCGCTAGCATGGCTATGCTTCGCTTCTATGGTAAATGTTATGATAATTTTGTAATCATAAATTTTGCGCTTTGTGAAATTTCAAGCATATTAATTTCCTAAAAGCTTATTGTAGAGTTGATTTTATCGGTGTCATTTATATGACAGCCTAATAATAAACAATAGAAATTAATCCCTCCTCCTGTTATGCAGGACAAACCTGCACATAAACCTTGCTGTTATGAGGTTAATTATACCCGGTTTACCTAGATTTTCCTTTAGATCTGCATTCGATTTACTGTAAAATCTCTATTTGGATAAAAACTCCAATTCAGTAAGGTAACCGTTTTGAGCATCGAATCTAGCACTCTTAAGTTCTCCGGACATCAGACTTTTCCTATCCGTTATGGTTGGATTTACAAGATTATTCAAGAGGTTAATGAAGGAAATTCAATTTCGAGTCAAGATAATGTTGAAGAACAGATGCTTTCGATGGGCATGGGAAAAAACATGGTACTTTCTGTTCGCTATTGGATACGAAGTCTAAATCTCGTGAACTGCTCAGATTCGAAATTGCAAACTTACGTTCTGACCTCTTTGGCTAAGAAATTGTTCGTAGGTATAGACGCTTACGATCGATACATGGACAAAATCGGAACTGTTTGGTTACTTCATTGGTTAGGGCAGTCTATTGATGCTCAGTTTGCAGAGTTAAACTCTTTTCGATGGTTTTTCAACTATTTTAATGGATTGAGAACAAGTAAAGAGCAACTTCTCAAGGACATTACACTTTCTCTTAGTAATCATGGTAAAAGCCTCAATGAAGCTACTCTGAGTAAAGATATTGACTGTCTTTTTCAGATGTATGGTGTAAAGCGTTCATCTTTAAGCAAAATCAATGAAGATAGTTTTACTTCGCCTTTCACAGAGTTAGGTTTAATCATTCAAGAAAGCGGAAAAGATTATCGTGCAGAATTAAGCTCTCAAAGCAGTCTGCCTGTTGAAGTTTTCGCTTATGCTATAATTGATTTTATGCAACGAAAACAGAAAGATAGCTCCGGTTCAGTGATCAACGCCCAAACCACGATTTCATTTGAAACATTGCTTAACGACATCGGCTCCCCAGGAAGAGTATTTCGATTATCTGCTTCGGATCTAAGCGACAAACTTGACAGGCTTGAAATTATCAGTGAAGGAATGTTCTCTTGGACTGACACACAGGGTTTGCGCCAAGTTCAACATACTTTTGCTGATATTCAAGCAGTAGAACCTGGTCTTTATCTTCAACATTATTACCAGGGAGAGTAAACATGACTTTGACTAATTATTATTCTATTGCGACACGTCATCAGCGTTCAACACGCATCGATAGCGATTTAAGTGTTGATTTCTTTTCTGGCCTTGTTTTTCACGGCACAGCGCAATCTTCACTTGAAACATTATTCCGACAGTATTCACAGTTAGGGCAACGTACTTATACACTGACAGGTCCATATGGGTCAGGTAAATCAACGATTGCTTTGTTACTTACTGGAATACTGAATGTTGATCGTTCGATCCGTTCTGCTGCACTTAATGTACTCAATACAGAATCAGTTACATTACTGAAAAGTAGCATAGGTTATAATAAAGGATGGTTACAAATCCGCTCAGTTGGCGGAGTAAATGGCCCAATTACAGCTTTTTGGCAAGCAACTCTTACAGCACTTGGTGAGCATCCGAACACTCAAGTACTAGAACAGAAGTACTGCAAGCTCAATATTTCCAGTGATTCACAACTCATTGAAGTATGGGAAAAAATTTTTGTTGAAGTCAACAATCTTGTCGATGGCATTTTAATTATTGCTGACGAGATGGGAAAAAGTTTAGAGTTTATTAATAAAAACAAAAACGATCTTCATCTTTTCCAGGATATAGCGGAAATTTTTGGTCGTATTAAAACTCCTGTAATTTTTTTAGGTTTATTACATCAAGCGTTTTCTGAATATGCAAAGGGCCGAGGTACAAAACTTCAGGAAGAATGGGGGAAAATCCAAGGCCGTTATAATGATATTCTTTACAACGTATCTACTGACGAAACTGTCGCTCTTATTGGCAAGTCAATTATTTCAGAAACAACCAATAATTCTGACAATTATGTTTCATCAGTTCTTGCCGCTCTAAATGATAGCAAAGAACGTAAAGCACAACTTTATGAACGTTTACTATTATGTGCACCAATACATCCTTTAACTGCTTTGCTTTTAGGACCAATTTCTAAACGCCGTTTTAGCCAAAACGAGCGTAGTACTTTCAGTTTCCTAAATTCTCATGAGCAGCATAGTTTCCAACTATTTCTTAGAAACACAGTTGATCTAAATGCCAGATATGATTTAGAAAATCTCTGGGATTATTTAGAGACAAATTTGGAGCATACTATTATTAGTTCTCCAGATGGACATGCCTGGTCCGCTGCAGCAGAGTCAATTCGCATAGCCAAACAAAAAGACCTTCCTCTGCAAGCAATTTCAATTTTGAAGGCCATTGCATTAATTACATTATTTGGACGCCCCGCGAACCTAGCTGCAACAGAGAGTATCCTTTTAGCGGCAACAAAAGTTTCAGATAAGAATGAACTTGATGAGTATATTCATATACTTAAAGATAATTCTTGCATCATCTATCGGAAACATCTCTCTTCATGGGTCGTTTTTGAAGGCTCTGATCTTGATATTCCTACTTTGATTGAAACTAAAATAGAGCAATTAGAAAATACTGACGAGGCTATTAGTTATATCGATTTCGCGGATCAAGTTATCGCCAAAGGCCACTACCATACATCTGGTACGCTAAGATGGGCCGAAAAAAATATCATATCCCAAAATTCTGATGAAACTCTTTCAACTCCAATTGAAAGCGGAGCATTTGCTCGGTTTACTTTATTATTAAGCGATGAGTCAGGCCCTACACTAAGTGACATTAGTAAGAAGAACAAGAGTATTATTGTTGCATCTGCCAAAAATTCTGATGATATTCATTTGTTAGCTAAGGAATGCTATGCTCTAGATTTATTGAAATCGGATAAGGAAATTGGTCGAGTTCTGCAACATGATAAGGTTGCACAAAAGGAATACGACGGTCGGAAACTAAATAGTGATAAGGCATTAGTTGAGGCAATTAATAATGCTTTTAACAATGCACACTGGTACTATGATGGTAGATTATTCCACTCAGAATCATTGAGTCAAATTACAAGTTCTGCGGCAGATAGCATATATTCACGCACCCCTAAAATAAAAAATGAGCTTGTAAATAGAAATAAATTATCCGGGACAGCTGTTTCAGCTCTAAAAAAGTTACTTGAAGCGATGCTGCAGAATCAATCAAAAATAAATTTAGGCATTTCAGGATTTCCTCCTGAGATGTCAATGTATATTAGTTGCCTTAAACGGACAGGAATACACTCATCAGAGGGAGAAAATGGCAGTCACTGGTTCATTACCGATCTTGGTCCCGAACTGGATGCTATTTTTGCTGACGCTCTAATTCTTGTTCAAGAAAACAAAAAAACCAAATTACAACTATCTGAAATTATAAATTTATGGTCTAAGCCGCCGTATGGTTTAACACATGGTGTTATGTTAATTTTCTTATTAGCATTTTTGAAATCTCTTGGACAGAACATTGCATATTACGAAAAAGATTTACATGGTGATTTTTCATTTATAGCTGAACCTGATGTTGATTATGTTCACAAATTGCTTAAATCACCTGCTGAATTGGCTATTACGTTTATTTCTTTTGAAAAAGATGAAGTATCTTGGATACAAAACCTTGCTATTTTTGCGGCTTCCGAATCGAACAGACAAGTTACTAATAATGTTTTAAGCATTGCTACACCACTAGTTACCATAATCCATAACTTGCCTCAATGGGTAAAAAATGCTCACAATTTTGTTCAAGATGACATTCAAAAAAACAAAATAGTCTTGGCGGTAAGAGATTTATTTTTACAAGCAAATGACCCACATGCTTTAATTATGCAAGACCTGATACTAGTTATTGATCCACAAAACAAATTATCTTTCACTCAAAGAGTAGATATTCTTGCAGAGAGTTTCAAAATCCTGCGTGAAAAACATGAGATAATGCTAAATAGTATCAAAGAAAAGGTTAAAGTCATCTTCCCAGAGAATGGGCAACAATTAGTCCAAATGTGTCATTTAGTTGAACAAAAAACGGGAGATATTAGATTAAAAGCCTTTTCCCGTGAATTAGCTAAAAGCGACAAAGGGTTATCTCAATGGCTTGAAAGTATCATTCAAATTGTTGTTGGTCGTGGTAAGCAAAACTGGAATGAAGGCCTCCTTCTTACCGCTGCCAATAAGATTAGTGATTTTGCACAGGATTTTTTAAGTGTTTTAAAATCCCAAGGATCCACTTCAGGTACATCAACTATTGGCCATAAAACAAGATTAGTTTCTCTTGTTTTAGAAGGCGATGATGGTAAGTTGAAATCTTATAAGAAAGAAATTCGGTTTGTTGACGAACAGAAATTAGTGGCTACTCGAAGTGCAATCTATGCGCAACTGGTTAACTTAGATGAATTTGAAAAAATTCAGTTGTTGCAACATATACTTAAAGAAACGCTGGAAACTCAGGGTTAAAGGAGGTATTGCTCATGAGTGCGATAAATAAGGTAAAACATGTACTTGGTTTATCCGGTGGTAAAGATAGTGCCGCCCTTGCTATTTACATGGCACGGAATTATCCAGAATTAGATATTGAGTACTTTTTCACTGATACGGGTAAAGAATTACCTGAGGTTTACGAATATCTTGAACAACTTGAAATAGTGCTAGGTAAACCAATTCTTCATATCAATGATAAAAAAGGCTTCGATTATTGGTTAAAGCAGCATAACAACTTTCTGCCAGCGGGACAGCAGCGTTGGTGCACCATTAGGATGAAGCTTGAACCTTTTGAAAAATGGGTTAAACCTTTCCTGGATGATGGTTTTGAAGTGATTTCGTATGTTGGCATACGAGCTGATGAACCTTGGCGTGATGGTTATCGTCCGAACGAAAATCAAAAATATTTAACTATAAAACTGCCCTTTGCTGAAGACGGTATCAAGAAGCAAGGTGTTCTGGATATTCTTGATAGCGCTGGTTTGGGTTTGCCTAAATATTATGATTGGCGATCCCGTTCAGGGTGTACCTTCTGCTTTTTCCAGAGAAAAATCGAATGGGTACGTTTGATGGAGAGACACCCTGAAGCCTTTGAAGAAGCTAAATCTTATGAAAAAAGAGCCGAAACCAGTGCAAATGGTGAAACCTTCTTCTGGATGGGGCCAAATGAACCTCTAGAAACTCTTGAGGATCCTGCACGCATTGAGCAAATAAAAGCAAACCATGAGAAAGTGCTGGAGCGTTTTAAAAATAAAATGGAACGCGAAAGAAAACGCCGGTTAGGGATGCATGCAATGGTTGATGAGTCCTTGCTGATTGATACTTTAGATATGGATGCTATGTACGATCTTGAGGAAGGCGGCGGCGCATGTATCACATGCTATAAATAGCCCTATTTTTATTAGGTCATCTTCATGGCCCATCTCATTATGAGATGGGCCTTTAATTTTGCCATTACTACCTTCTAGAAAATAACAGACACAAAAAAAGCCGCCCTTAAGCGACTTAATCTTGCATCTTTTGGTGCCGAAGGCCGGAATCGAACCGGCACGTATTTCTACGGTTGATTTTGAATCAACTGCGTCTACCGATTTCGCCACTTCGGCACTGAAGGGGATGCGGAAACGTTGTGGATTATACCTGTCGCGCGCCGCCATGCAAGCGGCGACGCGCTAAACCCGTGCCAAGTGCCGAAAAAACAACCGCCTTACAGATCCGACACCGAATAGCGAATCAACCCGGCCGCCTGTGGCTCTGGCAGCGCCAGCACGTTGTTCCACAGATCCTGTATCAGGTCACAGCTCAGCTTCTCTTTGCCCTTCCCTTTGCTCGGGGACTGCAGCAGCTCGATATCATCCCCGTACTTCAGGGTCAGCTTCTGGATAATCGGCACCACGTCGGTCTCGGCGCGGGTCGTTTCCTGCGGGGTTACGGTATGTTTGTTCGGCCCCACGGCGGCACGCATCATGGTGGCATCCGCCTGCATCCGGCGCTGCATCAGGTCTTTATCCAGCAGGCGCATCGGGTTTACGCCGCCCTTCACTTCCGGATACACAAAGCGGAAGCAGTTGTCATCGCTCAGCTTCTGCATGGCAGCGATCTGCTCGATATTGAGCTTCATATACTCCACCACGTTGGCGTCCGGAGCGGTTTGCAGGCGCGCCATCTGCAGATTCAAAATCTGCGGCTGTATGGTGTCGATAATCTGCTGCTCGGTTTTACCCGCCTTGTTCATCGCCAACACCTGATCCTGGATCTTGCTGCGAAACGCAGGTTCCTGCTCCTTAATCACCTGCCAGCTGGGCATATTGCTGAGCGCGGCGTCGAGCTTTTCAGGCGTGGGCGATTTGTCCCGGAAGAACCAGCTTCCTGCCGCGATACCCACCACTACGGCGATGGCGATACGTACACCCTTTTTCATCGTTCCCTGTCCTTCTGTTAATTAAACCGGCACCCCGCTGTGGAAGCGGAATTCAGCGTCCGGGGATAAGATAAGCGCGGCCTCCACCTCGCCAAACAGCTTCACCCTGGGGGTGATGTCGTCGTCACTCACCTGCTGCGCCAGCTGCAGATAGTCCTGATAGTGCCGGGCTTCAGAGCGCAGCAGCGACAGGTAAAACTTCTGTAGATCGTCATCGAGGAACGGCGCCAGCGCGGCGAAGCGTTCGCAGGAGCGCGCCTCGATATAGGCACCGCAAATCAGTTTATCGATGAGCGTCAGCGGCTCGTGGGTGCGCACGGCTTTCAGCATCCCTTTAGCGTAGCGGCTGGCTGTCATTTTGACGTACGGAATGTTACGCGCCAGCATCGCCTCGCGCACCTGCCAGAAATGGTGCAGCTCTTCTTTAATTAACAGCACCATGCTGTCGATAAGCGCCTGGCCCCACGGGTCGTCGGTCTTTGGCATCACGCTTTTGCTAATCTGCTTATGCAGGGCGATAAAGTCAGGTTCCGGCCCGTCGCGAAAGGTAAAGGCTTCATAGGGTCTGAGCCACTCGAGCAGCGCGTCGGCACCGCGTTGGTCGGCGACGTATTTGCGCACCAGCAGCAGCGCGGTCTGGGCGGCTTTGAGCTCGCACACCATATGGTCGGTGAGCAGCAGCGGCAGGTTCGCCGGGTCGCGGGCTTGTTCAATCCACGCTTGAGGGGTCGGGCACGGGAGGAAGTGTAAAACAGGGGCGAGTATCTGCGGGTAATCCATCATTGAACCTTGCAAAGCGGCAGCCGAAGCTGCCGCAAATCATACTTAGTGACGCACGCCGGTGTCGTCTTCGTCGAGACCTTCTTCGTCATCTTCGTCTTCGTCACCTTCTTCGCCGTTCGGATCTTCGAAGTAGGTGCCCCAGCCGTCGTATTCCACTTCAAACTTCTCGGCCAGGTTCATCAGCTGTTCAACCTGGGCGTCGATCAGGTCCGCTTTCAGCGCGCCTTCGCTCAGGATGTCGCAGCAGATGACGGTATCGCCCTCTTCCACTTCCAGCTCTTCTGGTTCGGTCACTTCGTAACCCATTTTAAAGGCTTCGACCGCCAGCTTTTCCAGCGCGTCGAAATCATCCGCAGAGAAATGATGCTCGATGGTGTACAGCGCATCCGGATCGCTGCCGTCTTCCAGCAGTTCTTCAATAATCAGTCGCGTCTCTTCGCGCTGTTCTTCCAGCAGTTCTGGGTTTGCCATGGCTCGTTCCTCTTTAAAGTGCGGCAGATACTTCTATTTTCACACACGGATGTGTTTGCCTCCACCTTTGTAAGAAAGATTTGTGAAACGGGGTTGCAAGTGCATATTGATACATATAAATTGAATTTTAATTCAATAAGTGGCCTTTGCCATGTGAGGATAAAATGTCTGAACTGTATAAAAAACACTTCCTGAAACTGCTCGATTTTACCCCTGCACAGATCACGTCCCTGCTTGCGCTGTCGGCACGCCTGAAGTCCGATAAGAAAAAAGGTACGGAAGTACAGCACCTTACTGGCAAAAACATCGCGCTCATCTTCGAAAAAGACTCAACCCGCACCCGATGCTCTTTCGAAGTTGCCGCATTTGACCAGGGCGCACGCGTCACTTATCTCGGGCCGAGCGGCAGCCAGATTGGGCATAAAGAATCAATTAAAGATACCGCACGCGTGCTGGGCCGGATGTACGACGGGATTCAGTATCGCGGTCACGGGCAGGAAGTTGTCGAAACGCTGGCGCAATATGCCGGCGTGCCGGTGTGGAACGGGCTGACCAACGAGTTCCACCCAACCCAGCTGCTGGCCGACCTGCTCACTCTGCAGGAGCATCTCCCGGGCAAAGCCTTTAACGAGATGGTGCTGGTGTATACCGGCGATGCGCGCAACAACATGGGCAACTCGATGCTCGAAGCGGCGGCGCTCACCGGGCTGGATCTGCGTCTGGTGGCCCCGAAAGCCTGCTGGCCGGAAGAGAGCCTGGTGGCCGAGTGCAGCGCGCTGGCCGAGCAGAACGGCGGCAGGATCACCCTCACCGAGGATGTGGCGGCGGGCGTGAAAGACGCCGACTTTATCTATACCGACGTGTGGGTGTCGATGGGGGAAGCCAAAGAGAAGTGGGCCGAGCGGATCGCCCTGCTGCGTGGCTATCAGGTGAACAGCCAGATGATGGCCCTGACCGGTAACCCGAACGTGAAGTTCCTGCACTGCCTGCCGGCGTTCCATGACGATCAAACCACGCTGGGCCAGCAGATGGCGAAGGAGTTCGACCTGCACGGCGGGATGGAAGTGACGGACGAGGTGTTTGAGTCGGCGGCGAGCGTGGTGTTTGATCAGGCGGAAAACCGGATGCACACCATTAAAGCGGTGATGGTGGCGACGCTGGGGAAATAGGGTGTCCCCTCACCCTAACCCTCTCCCCACAGGGGAGAGGG